>CAMAVI010000076.1 GCA_945861625.1 Candidatus Sulfopaludibacter sp. SbA3 | reverse complement strand
ATTGAGGCAACCCTTCCAGGCAGCGCCGAAGTCCACATCATCATGGACAACTACGGAACCCATAAAATCGCCAAGGCTCGAAACTGGTTTGCTCGCCATCCCCGCTACCGGGTGCACTTTACTCCGACCAGTGCGAGTTGGCTGAACCTGGTCGAGCGCTTGTTCGCGGAGGTGACCGAACGCTGCGTTCGTCGCGGCAGCCATACCGCTGTCCGGGTTCTGGAGAGGGCGATGCTCCAGTACCTCGATCAGAGAAACGGGAATCCCAAACCCTTCGTTTGGACGGCTGACGCAGACTTGATTCTGGGGAAGGTCCAAAGACTTTGTGAACGGATCTCTAACTCAGGTCACTAGCGAGGCGTCCACATTGTTCCAGTAAGCCATGTGGACACAACAATATGCAAGTAAAAAACCATAACTATCACAGAACCAGGGTACGGATCGTCACAAATCACCCGTAGTCCCTTGTGGGTCCGGTGTACCGCGGCGTAATCTCGTATTCGACGGAGTGCGTCAATTCCGAGGAGTTATGACGGTTTTATGAACGCAACTTTATGAACGCAACAACATTGAAGCATGACGTGGTGTCATCCGTGGTGGTATTCCTGGTTGCGCTTCCCCTGTGCCTAGGGATTGCGATCGCCTCCGGCGCCCCCCCGGCTGCCGGATTGATCACGGGAATCATTGGCGGCATTGTGGCGGGTTCACTTTCGGGGTGTCCCCTACAGGTGAGCGGACCAGCCGCCGGTCTGGCTGTCCTGGTGTACGAAATTATCCAGAAGCACGGACTGGGGACCTTGGGTATCGTGGTGCTGTTGGCCGGTCTCATTCAACTGGGCGCGGGCTTGCTGCGCGCCGGGCAGATTTTCCGGGCCATATCGCCGTCCGTCATCTACGGTATGCTGGCCGGCATCGGAATCCTGATTTTTGGAGCCCAGTTTCACGTCATGGTGGACGACGCACCTCGCGCGAATGGGGTGCAAAACCTGCTGGCCATACCCGAATCCATTGGCAAGGGTCTGTTCCCCATGGATGGCCGCAGTCACCATCTGGCGGCCTACATCGGAGTGGGTACGATTGTGATCCTGATCCTGTGGGCGAAATTTGCCCCCAAACAGCTCAAATGGATCCCCGGCGCACTGGTTGCCGTGGCCGCGACCACCGCGATTTCCGATGTTTTGGATCTGCCCATCAAGTACGTGCAACTCAGCGACAATTTTCTGGGAGCGATTCAGTTCCTTCCGCTGGCGGACTTACCGAAATTGATCAACGGCGACGTGCTGATGTTGGCGTTCACCGTGGCGTTCGTGGCCAGTGCGGAAACTCTGCTCTCGGCCGCCGCTGTCGATCAGATGCACGACGGCGCCCGGACGAACTATAACAAAGAACTCATTTCACAAGGCGTGGGTAATACGCTGTGCGGAATCATGGGGTCGCTTCCCATGACCGGGGTCATCGTGCGTAGCGCCACCAATGTCGCGGCCGGCGCCAAGACGCGTCTTTCGGCCATCCTGCACGGCGTATGCCTGCTGGCACTGGTCGCCCTCTTTCCAGGGCTGCTGCGAATGATTCCCACGGCCTGTTTGGCCGCGATTCTGGTCTACACCGGTTACAAGCTGGTGAACGTGCAGAATATGAAGCGCCTGTTGCGCTATGGCGGAGCCCCCATTGTGATTTACGCCGCTACCATCATCGGCATCGTGGCGACGGACATGCTGAAGGGCATCCTGCTGGGCCTGGCGCTGTCGATCCTTAAAGTGGTTTACGCTCGCACCCATTTCAATATGCGCATGCAGCCGCATCCGGATGGCCGGAGACTGGATGTCTATTTCGAAGGAGCCGCGACGTTCCTAAGGCTTCCCACGTTTGCGGATGCTCTCGAAGTGATTTCTCCCGATCGCGAGACCTATATTCACCTGCGCGATCTGGATTACGTCGATGACGCCTGCCTGGAAGCGCTCACCAACTGGCAAAAGCAGAGAACCGAGCGAGGGTCGGTGGTGATCATCGAATGGGACGAGGCGTTACAACTGTACCGGGATAAGAATCCCTTAGGTTCCTACCAAAGAGCGGATATGGTTGTTACCGGGTCTTCCCACTAAGGAGCGGCCATGCCCGCGCTTTCTATCACTAAGATCTTACTGCCGGTGGATTTTTCCGCCAAAGCTGACGAAGCGGTTCTGTATGCCGCGAGCCTCGCCCGGCGTTTCAACTCCGAAGTGATCCTGTTGCACGTCCTGGAGCCGCCGCACGCCGACTTCGCCGTGGTGGAACTCCCCGGCTATCTCGAAGGCATCGCACAAGCCCGGCAAGAGAGCGCGCGGGCGCGGCTCGAACACTTTGCCACGTCCGACTTCGCGGGGATCCCCGTTGTTCGCAAGGTCGCGCAAGGACACCCCGCCGATGAGATTCTAGCGGAAGCGGAACACGTCGACCTGGTCGTCATGCCGACGCAGGGACATGGCCGTCTGCGTGAGTTTCTGATCGGCTCGGTGACAGCAAAAGTGTTGCATGACTGCCATCGCCCCGTGCTCACGGGCATTCACCTGGCCGCGAGTTCCAGTCCTCAGGCCTGGCAAGCGGGTCACGTGTTATGCGCGATCGACTTCGGGCCGGAAAGTGAACAGGTGCTGGGCTGGGGAGCGCATCTGGCCAGTGAGTTTGGCTCCCAGGTCACCGTGCTCCATGTTGGTTCCGCGCCGGATGCAACGGAACGCTTGACGCAGGCCGTGAACAAAGCCGGCCTGAAAGCGGCCACCCTGGTTATCCCGGGAGAGGCGCACGCAGTGGTCACCGCCACCGCTAAAAAAGTCGGCGCTGAACTGGTGATTATCGGGCGGGGTTCCACTCCAGGCGCTCTGGGCCGGCTACGCGCCCAGGCCTACGAGATTGTCCGGAAATCCCCCTGCCCTGTATTGAGTGTCTGAAACGAACTGGCCAGACCTTTCCCGCAACCTCCAGCCGCTGATAGTAGACTGCTGAGTGGAGGTTGATCATGCGTCATGCTTGGAGGGGCGGAATCATTGCGTGCGCGGCGCTGTGCGGGATGGCGTCCGGGCAGCCGAGGTCGGCGATCCTGCCGGAACAGGCCACGCAGGTTTCCGAGCACGTGCACGCGATCATAGGCTTCCCCAATATCGCGATCGTCGTCGGCACGAAGGCGACGTTGGTCGTCGACACAGGATTGGGACCGCGCAACGGCGCGATCATTACCCGCGTCGCGCAAAAGCTGGCCAAGGGCCCGGTTCTATATCTGGCCACGACGCACTTCCATCCGGAGCACGCGGGTGGCGAAGGGGGCTTCCCGCCGCACACAATTCTGGTCCGCAACCGGGTGCAGCAGGAGGAAATGCGCGCTGACGGCCAAATAATGCTCGAGCGATTTCGCGGAAGAAGCGACGAGTGGCGGCAATTGCTCGACGGCGTGAACCCGCGCGAGCCGGACGTACTATTCGATCGCGAGGCCAAACTGGACCTGGGCGGTGTCACCGCGACGCTGACGTGGTTCACCGGAGGTCACACGCGCGGAGACATGATGACCTTCGTCGAGCCAGACAAGACATTGATCTCCGGCGACATCGTCGAGAGCAAACTGGTGCCGACCATGCTGGAAGGAACCTCGAGCGTGAAAGGCTGGCTCGCCATCCTGGACGAAGTGGAGAAGCTCCAGCCGCGCTTCGTGGTGCCGGATCACGGCGATTTAGGCGATGGGTCTCTGGTAGGGAAAGAGAAGGCGTTTATCAGCGATGTTCGCGACGCCGCGCTGGCGCTGAAGAAGCAAGGCGTCTCCGTGGACGACGCGGGCAAACGCGTCACGGAAACCATCAAAACGAAGTATTCCGATTGGCCCAATCTGGCCAACGTCCCGAACGTGGTGCGCGGAGTCTACGCCGAGTACTAGAGCCTACCAGTAACCGACCATGCGTCCGGCGGCGATGGCGGTGAACCAACACGCCAGCGAGATGCCGCCATAAACCGCGAGCTTCGACTGTTCCGCCGCGGAGAGCTCACGCGTCCGGTGCTGCTTCCACGCGGGAAGCCTGCTCAGCGCGGCCACGTTTACCAGACCCAGTAAGATCGCGGGAATTTTGATGTAGAAGAAGGGATTGCTCTGGTACTCAGTCGCTTTGGTTGCGAGCAGTCCGATACCCGTCAGCGTCGCGACCACGAATCCCCAAGCCCCCACCGTAACGCAAGGCGTGCTGATCGCGGCGAGAGGGATATTGCGCCAAACGCCCAGCAGCCGGAGATCCAGCAAAAGGATGGAGCCAAACAACGACGCGATACTCAGAATGTGAAACAGATTCACCACGCCGTAGGTCCACACACCGGATCCACGCATCGCGTGGCCGATCAGCGAAGCCTCCAGCCACGCCAGCAAGTCGTGCAATGGGCGCTCCGTTCCGCGTGATCCCGGGGCGCGCTAGGTGCGATCCGGATAGACGTTGTATGTCTTACCGTTTACCGTCACGCGCTCAGTCTTGATTTCATACTTCTTAGGATCGCGGTTGCGATGGCCGTGGATGCTGACCTTGGCTCCGGCCGGGATCGAGCCTTCCTTCAAGCCGGAGCGCTCCGTCATGAAAGGGGGCGCCAGAGTGAGGTCCCAGACGTTGCCCTTGTCGTCCTTCATTTTCATGGTGGCGTGCGGACCCGCGAGGCTCACGCCTGTCACCACGGTGCCGGAAATTTCAAACTCCTCATCGAGGTTGCCGCCCCAACCGTGGTGAGCCAGAGCGGGAACCGCGGACAACGCCAACGCGGAAACGCCAAAGGCTGTGAAAAACGAACGCCGTGAATGCATGGCTCTACCTCCCTTTCCCGTACGATACCACCATCCAACACTGAAGAGGCACGCTATGTCTCGATGACTAGCAGCACCTCGGCAATCATTCCGGCCTGAAGGTGTTCGCGTTTCCTCACTGCTGTCTTGACTGGAAGCACGTAGGCAGCCAGCTTATTATCGGGAAATATGGAGGTCCGCCAGCGAGTTTCGCCAATCGCGGCCTCTACCCGCACGGTGCCGAAGGCCTTGTTCCGCCCCGCCGTTATGCTCTTGATCCGCGCCGAAAGCGGCTTGGGAAGCGTCACGAAATGCCAGGCGCCGGCGCCCTGGTAGAGCCAGACGGTGGCGCGAAAGACGAATTCGTGCGTCATTACACTCCGGTTACGCCGGTCGTCAGATTTCCTGGAATGCAAGCGGCGCGACGGAGTTAGGCAAAGAACCGCTCAAAGGCTTGCGTGACTGGCTCCGGCGCCTCTTCGGCGATGAGGTGTCCGGTTTCGAGCGGCCCGCCGCTTACGTTGGGCGCAGCTTCGCGCCAAATCGAGAGCAAGTCGCCGCCGTAGAAGCGGCCGGTGTGGCTGCGGCGACCCCACAGAATCAAGGCAGGCATGGCGGTCTTGCGCCCGGCTTTGTAGTCAGCCTCGTCCTGTTCGTAGTCAATGGTGGCGGCGGCGCGGTAATCTTCGCACGATCCATGGATGGTCTTCGGAGTGAAACAGCGGATGTATTCGGCGAGCGCGCGGTCGTCCAGAAATGCCGGCTTCCCGGCGCGGCCCAGGTGGCGCATGATGAAGTCCCGCGGGGGAACCGAGGCGATCATGCGCTCGAACATGGCGTCCGGCTGCGCCATGAACGACCAGTGCCAGGAGTTGAGCGCCCAGTCACGCGACGTGTTATTCCAGACGTGGCGCGTGGGCAGGATGTCCAGCAACGCCATCTTGCGCACCTTTTCCGGATGATCCAGCGCCATGCGATGCGCGACGCGCGCGCCGCGGTCATGCCCGGCCACAAAAAAGTTGTTATAGCCGAGCGACGCCATCACGTCGACCTGATCCCGCGCCATGGCGCGGAACGAATAATTCACATGCTGCGGGCCGCCGCCGGTGGGACCGACGCTATCGCCATAGCCGCGCAGATCCGCCGCCACAACGTGATAGCGCTTGGAAAGCGGCCCGGCAATCTTGTGCCAACTGGAGAGCGTCAGCGGGTTGCCGTGCAACAAGAGCAGCGGCGGCCCGTTGCCGCCATGGCGCAGGAAAATATCGGCTCCGTTGGTGCGCACCCACTTGGCTTCAAAGCCCGGGAACAGACCCGCGTCGGGCGGCAAAGGGCGGGGGGCAGAGGGTGTTTGAGCAGCTACTCTCTGCGCGCTGAGCCCGGCTGCCACAGCGGCCACAAAATGCCTGCGATCTACATGCCTGCGCTTGGGGGAATTTTCCATGACAGCCAACAGTATGTCACGGATGGGAAGGAAGCGGCCGCAAAAAATCTATGGGGTAGTAGCTACCGATTCGCCTGTTCCTCAGCTCTACCGGACGCCCTCACATTGCGCTCTGGCGCTGGCACTGGTTGCCGTGATTCCGGTCGCCGTGAGACCTTCGCAGGTCGAAACCGCTCGGTGCCACTACCCCAATCGAAGCTCTTTATTCAGTGCACCTCCCGTGGACATCGGGAAACTGTCTGATGCCTTTCAGATCCCATTTCCTTCCGTCTCCGATTACATCCTGCGCCTGAATGGTATCCCTGTCAGTAGCTTTAATGTTCGTTTTTCCCGGTGCTTATTCAGCGGCCGGTAAACGTCGCTTTGCCCGCGAATACCTTGTCAATCGCGGCTTTCGCGCACTTCTCGCCGTCGGCGCTGGAGACGCCCATGGCGCCGATGACCTCGCCGTTGAGGATAATGGGCAGCGCGCCATTCTGCGGGAAATCATTCATGAAAGTCGGCGCCAGGTTTTCCCCGCTGCGGACGATCTTGTTCGTCTCCGAAGTGGGCCGCCGCCAGCGCAACGCCGACTTCGCCTTCAGCAGCGCGGTGTCGATGGCATTCATCGCGGCGCCTTCCATGGCGTGGGACTCGATGAGGTTCCCACCCCAATCCAATATTGCCATTGCCACAGTCTGCTTGTTCTGTTCGGCCCATTCGCTGCAGGCGTCGGCCAGAGCGCGCGCGGCGGCGCTGGACACAACCTGGAGGGTCCTGGTGGTTTTCACCGGTGCGGCCTTCTGCGCGTGCAAGGGTGCGAGCGTCAGTCCCGCGAGAGTTGCTGAAATAGCAAGAATTCTAGTCATGACAATCCTCCTCGATGCCGTGTTTGGGCAGTCATAATCATACCGAATCGCAGAGCACGAGCCTGACCCCGCTGCGCCATACTAGAACCAAGCTCACTTTGCCATGTCATTCGCAGGACTCCGCGTACTCAGTCTGGAAAGCCGGCGCGCCAAAGAGATCGAGGCTCTCATCCGCCGCGAAGGTGGCGAGCCCTTCGTGGCCCCGTCGGTTCAAGAGCGCGCTGTGGACGATCCCCGTGAAGCGCTGGCCTTCCTAGAACGCCTGGAAACCGGCGAATTCGATTTGTTTGTGTGCATGACCGGCGTTGGATTAACGTTTTGGCGCGCGCAGGTGGCGGCCCATGCCAGCGTCGAGCGCCTGGTGGCGGCATTGCGCAACGTGACGATCCTTTCGCGCGGACCCAAGCCGCTGCCGGTTCTTCGCGAGCTGGGCTTGCGCGCGGATATCACGGTGCCCGAACCCAACACCTGGAAACAGATTGTCGAGGCGATTGCCGCGCGACCGGAGCGCCGCATCGCGATCCAGGAGTACGGCCGGCCCAATGCGGAGTTCGTCCATGCTCTGGAGGGCCTGGGCGCTTCCGTGGCGCCCATGGTCATCTACCGCTGGGAGTTGCCGGAAAATCTGGAACCCCTGCGGACGGCGGCGCGGCGTTTGGCGGATTGCCAGTTCGACGTCGTGCTGTTCACATCGTCCATTCAACTGGATCACCTGATGATGGTTGCAGATGAGCTTGCACTCGGTCCGCTGGTTCACCGCGCGTTGTTGACCCGCGTGATCGCATCGGTAGGTCCAGTGATGTCGCAGGCACTGGAGTCCGCCGGCATTCCCGTCACTGTCATGCCCCAGCACCCCAAGATGGCGCCTTTGGTGAAGGCGGCTGCGGAATACGTAAATCTGCATTTGAAGTAAGCCTTGCGGCAGGATCGCGCGCGTAGGATGCCGTGGTGGTCGTTCTTCGAAAGGGAACGGCAAATGGAACGGCATCTGTAACCACAAATGGACCGGCGGGCGCTTGACCCAAGGCGAATTCCACCCTATCGTGACGGTATGAGCGCCATTACGTTGAAAGTCAACGGGCAGAGCCACACGCTGGAACTGGACCCGTCCACGCCGCTGCTCTACGCGTTGAGCGACGACCTGGACTTGCGCGGACCCAAGTTTGGCTGCGGCCTGGGGCAGTGCGGCGCGTGCACGGCGATCGTCAACGGGACGGCTATCCGTTCCTGCCAGACTCCAGTGAGCAGTGTCGCGGGAAAAGAGATCGTCACGCTGGAAGGGTTAGGGACTCCGGAAAAGCTCCATCCAATCCAAAAGGCTTTCATCGACGAAGGCGCCGCGCAGTGCGGCTTCTGCCTGAATGGCGTGATTCTTACCGCCAAGGCGTTCCTCGACAAGAACCCCAAGGCCACGAGGACACAGATCCAGCAGGCGCTCTCCACGGTGCTGTGCCGGTGCTTCACGCACACGCGTATGCACGCGGCGATTGAGCGCTATGCGAAGGGGAGAGCGTAATGGATCGCCGTGATTTTCTGAAGGGCGCCGGCGCTCTGGTCGTCGGATTTCAGATGGTGGGCGGAAACACCGCGCAAGCCCAATTCGGCATCGCGCCCATCGCGGGCTCGCCTCCCGGCGATCAGGTGGATTCCTGGATCGCGATTGCCGCCGATGGCAGCATCACAGCCTATAGCGGCAAGGAGGAGCTGGGCCAGGGGATCGCGACGGCGCAACAGCAGTTGGTCGCCGAGGAGCTTTCCGTTCCGTTTGAGCGCGTCAAGCTGATCTACTGCGATACAGGGCTGACTCCGGATCAGTCCTACACAGCAGGCAGCCAGTCGCATCCGGCGAATTTCAATCATCGAAATCTGGCGTCCGCCGCGGCCACGGCGGCTGAAGCGTTGTTCAAGCTGGCCTCGCAACAGCTCGGTGTGCCCGCGGACCAACTCACCGCCGCCAACGGAGTGATCAGCTTGCAGAGTGACGCGTCCAAGAAGGTCACATACGCCCAACTCGTCGGAGGCAAGAAGCTGAACCTGACGCTGGACCGCAACGCCAAGCGCAAGCATCCCAGCCAGTGGAAGGTGCTGGGCAAACCCATCGCCCGGCCCGAACTTCCGGCCATGGCCACGGGCCAGTTCGAATTCGTTCACAATGTGCGCCTACCAGGAATGCTGCATGGGCGTGTAGTGCGCCCGCCAGTCATCGGCGCAACCCTCGTCAGCGTTGATGAGAACTCAGTCAAAGAGATGGCCGGTGTCGTGAAAGTTGTGGTCCGCAAGAACTTCGTGGGCGTTGTCGCGGAGAAGCCCTGGCAGGCGGTGCAAGCCGCTCAGAAGCTGAAGGTCAACTGGAGCCCCAGTACGGGCCTTCCCAAACAAGCGGACTTCCACGAATCCATTCGCAAGCAGCCGGCGCGGGATCTGTTGCTCGTGAATTCCAAAGACACCGAACCGGCCTTGGCCAAGGCCGCGACGGTTTTGAAGTCCACTTACTATCACCCCTACCAAATGCACGGGTCGCTGGGCAGTTCTTGCGCGGTGGCCGATGTGCAAGGCGAGCGGGCAACTCTCTATTCGCCCACGCAGGGCGTCTGGTATCAGAAGACCACGTCGGCGCTGCTTCTCGGCCTGAAGCCGGAGAACATCCGCGTGATCTACCGGCACGGCTCGGGTTGCTATGGATTGAACGGAGCTGACACGGTGACTTACGATGCCGCGATCCTGTCGCAGGCTGTCGGCAAGCCTGTGCGCGTGCAACTGAGCCGCAAAGATGAGATGGCCTGGGAGAACTTCGGCAACGCCTGGACCATCGACGAGCGCGCAGGGCTAAGCGCGCAGGGAAACATCATCGCCTGGGAGCACGAAGCCTGGACGGCCGGGCTGGGCAACCGGCCGGGCGCTAACCTTCCGGGCAACGTGATCACCGGATTCCTCGCGGGCTTCCAGCCGGCGGCATTCTCGCCGGGACCCGCGCAGGAGCCGAGCAGCTACAACAACGGCAGCAATGGAATCCCTTCGTACGTCGCGGGTCACGCGGGCGGTTCCGATGGGGGCACGGGGACCATCAGGAGTGAGAAGGTTCTGGTGCACAACGTGGTCTCGCCGTTCTGGACAGGGCCGTTGCGTTCGCCGGCACGCCTGCCCAACACGTTCGCCCACGAATGTTTTATGGATGAGCTCGCCGCGCGCGTCAAAGCCGATCCGGTGGAATACCGCCTGCGCCATCTGCGCCATAAGCGTGTCATCGGAGTTCTCAACGCCGCCGCGAAGGCCGCCCAGTGGGAAACGCGCCCTTCGCCTAAACCCGGTAATCCCAAGGCTGGCGCGGTCACTGGCCGCGGTGTCGCGGTGGTGGCCTATGAAGGAGACAACGGCTACACGGGCATCGTGGTGGAAGTAGCGGTCGATCAGGATACCGGCAAGGTGACCGTCAAACGCATGTGGGTGGGCATCGACTCCGGACCCATCTCCAATCCCGACGGCTTGCGCAATCAGGCCGAGGGCGGCGCGCTGCAGGGCATGAGCCGCGCCCTTGTCGAAGAAGTGACCTGGGACAACGAGAAGGTGACTTCGTTCGACTGGCGCACGTACCGCTCGCTGCCTCTAGGTTTCGACATCCCGACGATTGCATGCGTATTGATCAATCAACCCGACGAGGAAGCTACCGGTGCCGGAGAAACCGCGATCACGGTCATCGGCGCGGCCATCGGCAACGCGATCTTTGACGCGACTGGCGCGCGCATCCGGCAGACACCGTTTTCGCCGGAGCGGGTAAAGGAAGCACTGAAGGCCAGGACGTAAGGTGTCTCCTTTCGACGTGGCCTCGGGAGACGTCCGCTTGCCGATTCAGCGTCATTGGGCCTGCATCGTAGCGGGGCTTTTGCCTCTTGTCATCCGCATTCTTCTGCTCCCCTACTTTCCTGTCCCGCAGCCCATCGTGCACGATGAATTCAGTTATCTACTGGGTGCTGACACCTTCGCGGCGGGCCGCCTGGTGAACCCTCCCCATCCTTTCTGGCGGCATTTTGAGTCGTACCATGTGCTGCAACAGCCGGTTTACGTTTCGAAGTACCCCCCGATGCAGGCGTTGGCGCTTGCAGTTGGTCAGAAACTTGGACATCCCTGGATCGGCGTATGGATCAGCGTCGGCGCGATGTGTGCCGCCGTTTGCTGGGCCATGCAGGGATGGTTGAGCCCGGCGTTCGCTTTCGTGGGTGCGTTGTTGTTCGGGCTCCGCTTCGGGGTCTTATCCGACTGGATCAACTCGTACTGGGGAGGAGCCGTTGCGGCGCTGGGCGGGGCGTTGGTGATCGGCTCGCTTCCTCGCCTGCTGCGCCAACCGCGCAAGCAGGAGGCTTTCACCTTTTGTATTGGACTGGTCATTCTTGCCAATAGCCGCCCGTTCGAAGGTCTGTTGCTGGCCGCCCCCGTGGTTAGCGCTCTGCTCTTCATGCATGCGCGAAGCGGGAGGATAGGCGCGCTATGGAAGTCCGCCACCGTTCCTCTTACCGCCATCATCTTGCCGACGGCGCTCGCCATGGGCTATTACAATTTCCGGGTTATGGGTCATCCCCTGCTGCTGCCGTACCAACTGCATGAGCAACAGTATGCCGTTACGCCCGCGTTTCTTTGGATGGAGCCCCGGCAGCCTCCGGTGTACCGCCACGCGATCATGAAGGAGTTCTGGACGGAATGGGACATGGCGGTGTTTCGGGAGGCACGCAAGAATCTGGCGGATCACTTCCTAGACAACATCCGGACCGTTTCTCTTTTTCTCCTTGGCTCCCTGCCGCTGCTGATCGGGTGCCTCGCCTGGCCACAACCGCGGAATTCACTGGATCGAGTTTCCGGACTCATTCTCGTCGTTTCTCTCTTGGGCCTGGGTCTCGAGAAAGCCATCCTCGGGCACTACTTGGCGCCCATCGCGGCGCTGGTCTTTGTCCAGTTCATGAACGCTATTTCCCGGCTTTGGTCATGGCTGCCGGCGGGACGGCGCCTCGGCTCCGCTTTGGCCACCGTAGTGCTAGGATTTGTTCTATTGCAGACGTTGGACTTTGTTCCGCCGCTATCGGCTGAGACGCACAAGCCGATTGGGCGGCAGCGGCGGATGGGACGTAACGCGTTCGCCGAAGAACGCGAGCGGGTGGAAAACTATCTGCGGGCGATCCCGCGGCAACATCTGGTCTTTGTACGCTACGGCAGTGAACACTCATTTCATGAGGAATGGGTTTACAATCCGGCCGAGATCGATTCCTCCCGAATTGTGTGGGCCCGCAGTATGGGGCCGCAAGAAGATCGCGCGCTTGCGCATTACTTTTCCCAGCGCGGCGTCTGGCTTCTGGAACCGGATAAAAGTCCCGTGATGCCTGTTTCGTAATTGGGCGAAGAGGGACCAGCCAAGTGAGCTCAGGAAAATTACTGCGGCCGGAGGCGGGCGTGACAGGCGATTTAGTGCTTTGCGTTCCCTCCCATGATGTTGCGGACCCGGAGATATCGATCGTGATCCCGGCCCTCAACGAAGAAATCACGATCGCTGACTTCGTCGATTGGTGCCACATAGGGCTTGCCCGCGCCGGCGTCAGAGGTGAGATTCTCATCGTCGACAGTTCCAGCGATACAACAGCCGCGATTGCTCTCGATCATGGGGCGAGAGTCTTGCGAGCGCCCAAACGTGGATTGGGGCGCGCGTACATCGACGCCATTCCCTACGTACGGGGACAATATGTGCTCATGGGCGACGCCGATTGCACCTACGACTTTCGCGAAATGTCCGCGTTCGTGGAGGCCTTCCGCGCGGGTCATGAGTTTGTTATGGGCTCCCGCTTCCGCGGATATATTGAGCCCGCGTCCATGCCTCCGTTGCATCGCTACTTTGGTACGCCGGTAACTGTCAAGGGCGGAGTAAAACCAGACCACTGGGGCGGAGAGAAAGTAGACCACTTCGCAGGTGGGAGATGCTTTGGTTTGAAGGATTTACGGGGGCGTCTGGAGCGTAGGCCTGCGACCCGCCTTGCGGGGCGCGTTTAGGCCGGAGCGGAAGCCGCCCCCGTAAATCGGCGATCAAAGTGGGCGCAGCGCCACTAAGAACGTGGCTTGGTAGGCCGCTTCTGTTTGCTGTCCTTGAGCCGGTAGCTTTCCCCGTTCATCTCCAGGATGTGGACGTGGTGGGTGAGCCGGTCCAGCAAAGCTCCCGTCAGCCGCTCGGATCCGAATGCTTCCGTCCATTCGTTGAACGGCAGGTTGCTGGTGACCAGCGTGGCACTGCGCTCATAGCGGCGGCTGAAGACCTCGAACAGCAGTTCGGCGCCGGTCTTGGACAGCGGCACGAAGCCCAGCTCGTCGATGATCAGCAGCTCGAAGCTGGAGAGCATCTTTTGGAAACGCATCAGGCGCCGTTCATCCTTGGCTTCGATCAGTTCGTGCGCCAGCGACGCCGCAGTCGTGAACCGGACGCGAAAACCCTTCTGGCAAGCGGCCAGGCCGAGAGCCAGTGCGATGTGTGTTTTCCCGGTGCCCGAGTTTCCCAGCGCCAGGATGTTTTCCTTGCGCCCGACGAACTCGCAGCGGGCCAAATCCAGCACCAGCGACTTATTCAAGGATGGGATCGCCAGAAAGTCGAAGGTGTCCAGACTCTTGACCACGTCGAACTTGGCCTGGCGGATGCGACGTTCCGTGGCGCGCCGTTCGCGGTCCGGCAGTTCCAGTTCGCTCAAGCGCAGCAGGTAGCGCGGAAAGTCCACACCCTCGGCGGCGCACTGCTGCGCGACTTTGTCGTACTCGCGCAGGAATGTCGGCAGCCGCAGCGTTTTCAGATGATGGTCGAGCAGGACCTGGGGCGTATCCATATCAGCAGGCATCCAACAGCGCCAGGTAGTCGGCGGCCACGGTAGTGGCGACTTGCGCCATAGGGAGGTGTGGATAGTTCTCCATGGATAGTTCTCCAGATCCAGCCGTGCCGGCCGCCGCTCGATCCGGCACAGCAGCAGGTGCTTGACGGCATCGAATGAGATCGTCCCCATCCGCAGGGCATCCTCGATGGCCTGTGCAACTTCCGTGAGCGCGAATGTCTCTAGCAGCCGAAGGACTTGCACGAACTCACGCTTGCCCTTCTTGCCCAGCCTCGCTTCCAGCAGGCGGCGCAGCCTGATCGAGGGCGTTCGTCTTCCGCTACAGCAGTGCCAGATAATGCAGCGGATTGAAGATCATGTCTTCGCGTTCATAGCTCCGTGGATGGCGCGCGATCACCTCGCTGGCCGCGCAGATTACGACTTCATGCACGAATCCCTTCACCAGCACTTCGCGGTGTCCCCACTCCACCGGCACCGAATAATCGTTGGTGCGATAGCGCACCAGCGACATCGAGGTCACCCGCGTCGAGTGTTTTGCGCAAGCTTCGTACGGCGCTGCCGGCAGGGGCAGCAGCCGCTCCCGGTCTTTCTCGAACCGCGCGCCGATGGTTTCTTTGTGCCCCCGCAGCGTGCGCTCGCGCCGCTTCTGGCACTCCATGAGTAGATGCGCGTTGAACTCCTCCCAGGTGGCGAATCGCGGACGCGGCACCATGAAGTTCCGCCGCGCGCAGCCCACCAGCCCTTCCACCTTCCCCTTGTCGTTGCCCTTGCCCGGGCGGCCGAACTTTTCGGCAAACAGGTAGTGGCTCTGCAGTTCGGTGAACGCTCGCGTTTTCGTGCGCGTTCCGTCGCCCAGAATCCGCGCCACCGCCAGCTTGGTGTTGTCGTACAGGATCGTGCGCGGCACGCCGCCAAAGTACGCGAAGGCGTGATTGTGGCCTTCCAGGAACGCTTCCGTCGTCTCGGCCGGGAACGCCATCACGAAGCAGTCATCGGACTGCGGCAGGTCCATCGCCAGATAGTGCGCCTTGCATTCCAAACCGGCGATCACCACCATCGCTTCGCCAAAGTCGGCCTGCGCGTCGCCCGGCGGATGTTCCAGCGGCACGAACATCTCGCGCTGGCTCAGCTTCCTGAGCCGCACGTAGTCCTTCACGATCGTGTAGCCGCCGGTGTAGCCATGTTCGTCGCGCGGCCGCTCGAAAATCCGCTTGGCCGTGTGGCGCTGCTTCCTGCCTTCCGCCTTGTCGTCTTCCAGGATCTGGTCGATGGTCCCGGTCCAGGCGCCCAGCTTGGGCCGGCCCACTGGCTGCTGCCGCCGGTACCCGGGTGGCACCGAGTACAGCAGCATCTTCCGCACCGTTTCGCGCGCCAGCCCGAACTGCCGGGCCGCCTCGCGTTCACTCATCTTATCGACGATCACCGCTCGCCGAACCCGCGCGTATAACTCCACTGTGTACACCTCTCCGGTGTTCCACAAACACGTTGCCAATGTCTGCTGGAACCAGTTTCCCGGCGGTCTGGTTTCTTCCCGCCGTAACGCCGCTCACGCGGCGTTTACTGGTCTATTTTCACTCCGGCGCTAGAACGCGTTCAAATATCCAGCCATAAGCGAGCATGCCCAGACTAGCCCAACTTCCGCAGTTGCGCGGGGAAGTCCTTTTCCTACAATGCGGAGGTAGCGAAGTCTTCACTACAAGTCCGCGATTTCGATGTGAGTGGGCAGATGCAATCCAAGGCGCTGGAGAAGAATCGCCTGGTGCTCGGTGGGGCGGCTGACGCAGCGTTTGCGGATCGCGATGCCGGTGCGTGTCGGCAGCACAACGTCGACCAGAGAGATCTGCTGAAGCTCGGCAAACACCTTCCGCGGCTCGTCCCCCAGCCCGGCTTGGTGACAGAGCCGCCCCATGGTCTTCCACAGAACGTAGGCGAGAAAGCAGACCAGGATGTGCGCCTGCACGCGATGCTCTTTCTGGTGCCAAATGGGCCGCATCACCAGGTCGCTCTTGTGCAGGCGAAAGGCCGCCTCGGCCTCCGTCAGTTGGATGTAGGCGCGCCAAAGCTCTTCGCCGCTCCAGTCCGTCACGTTGCTGCGCAGCAAGTAGCAGCCCTCGCTCAAGCGCGCCCAGTCGCGCCATTCGCTGCGCTTGGTCCAATGCAGGTGAGCGCGCCCTTGCGCGTCGGCCTCCACCTGGACCTGGAACAATCCGGCGGCGCGCGTGTTCCGTCCCATCAACTTGCCGATCCGTTGCGCCATCACCAGCGGATTCTGCTTACGCTTGCGGCAGCTCTCCACCATCGCTTCCAGCTTCTGCTCGATCCGCCGCTCGAAGCGCTCATGCATGGCCTGTTCTTTCAACCGGCGTTGCGCGCTGCGGCACAGGATGAACACCTCAGCGCTGTCCGGCGCCGGGCACAACTTCACTTCCAGGCCCTCGTGCACCTCGCGCCAATCGCTGGCCAGCAACTGCTGCTCGAACTTGCGCAGCATGCCTTTGGCCGTGCCCAGAATGTAGCGCCGCCCGCCTTGCTTGAGGAACTCCACGTTGTCGGCCGAGACCATCCCGCGGTCCATCACCCAAATCCGGTTGGCCTTGCCGTACCGCCTCTTCATCGCTTCGACGATCTCTTCCACCGTGGTCACGTCACTGCGATTGCCCGCGAATACTTCATAACCCAACGGCAATCCGCCGCGGCTCACCACCAGCGCGATGTTGACTTGCTTGCAGTCCGGCCGGTGATCGCGCGAGTAGCCTCGCTGGGCTTGCGGGTTCGCCGCCGCTTGGCCTTCGAAGTAGGTGCTGGTCACGTCGTACAAGAGCAGGTCGTAGTCGAGCTCGAACAGTTCACCCAAGCGCTGCTTGAGATGTTTCTCCAGCGCCTGCTTGTGCGGCAGCAACTGGTCCAGCGCGCGGTAGAGCCGGTCGTCATTGACCTTCGCCGCAGGCACGCCGAGCAACTCGGCCAGCGCGCTGGACTCATAGCCGTGTTCGGCCAGGTGCAACTCGCTGGAGGCATCCGAGAGCCGGCCCAGCACCAACACCAGCGCCATCACCGCCCACGGCACTTCTTCCCGGCCCGGCGGCAGCAGCCCTTCCAGAAGTTCCGGCAGCCCCAACTCGCGCAGCACCCTCAAGCCCAGCCAACAGCCGCCGAACGGGCGGTTGCGTTCGACCCTGTCGGTAGTAAGTCAATGTGTCCGGTTTTATTCACACGTGATCTGTCCGGTTTCGTCTATTCATCCCGTTGCACCTCTACGGCTGGCCGAAGGAGGTTTTCTGGTTT
>CAMAVI010000075.1 GCA_945861625.1 Candidatus Sulfopaludibacter sp. SbA3 | reverse complement strand
GGTTCCGGGCCAGCGCCGGTCGCCCTCCGGGCTCCCTCTGCTGCCCCGGAACCGTTCGTCTCTCTTGTTTCATCTGCCATTACTTTCAGTCTCCTTGGATCTTGCTCAGATTCCCTAATCTGTGTCCAAGAAAACCGGGTCCCCTATACGAAATTATCCTCAGCGTGGCGCACCTACCTAGTAAATTGCACTGGTCGAACGAGAGTCAATCATATTAGTGTGGAGAACTTGCGCGCCAGATTGCGTCCGCGGAGGATAAGGCCGGGCATCAGCGCACTGTTCTGGTGGGAGATTTCAATATGAACCCATTTGAACCCGGCGTGGTGGCGGCGGGCGGATTGCACGCTGTCATGTCGCGCGAAGTTGCAAGCCGCCGCAGCCGAACCGTCCAAGGCCGCGATTACCGGTTCTTTTACAATCCGATGTGGAATCACTTTGGGGACGCGAATGGCGACACCGCTGGCTCCTATTTTTACCATGCCTCCGAACATGTATCCTATTTTTGGAACCTCTTCGATCAAGTACTGATCCGGCCGGAGCTTGCGGCAAACTTCGATCCCGGGACGCTGAGTATTGTGAAGTCGGCCGGATCACACAATCTGATTCGCGAAGGTGGCAGGCCTGACACCACAAAATATTCAGACCACCTACCGATTGTTTTTGATCTGACGTTTTGAGAGGATGACGATATGGCCGCCACAACTGATTTTTGGGGTGCGTTAGATGCGAAGGAACTGATCCAACGTACGCCTTTGTCTATCCTGCGGGAGCAGGCGACCTTGCTGGGTCAAAAAACCGGCAATCTCGTTGAGGCCCAAGTTGAGAGCAGCACTTCCGGCGGCGATTTCATGCTTGCGCTGAAGCTCGTGGTTCCGAGTCTAGATAACTACACGTACCAACTTCTTAGGATTCGGCATTCAGCCTCGCTTTATCCTGTCATAGATATGTCGAACTACTCGGATATCAAGGACGAGAACGCTTTCCTGGAATGGCTACGCGTAAAGCTTTCGTCCCCCGATACCCATAGAATCGTCGGTCATTTACTTTCTCAAGCCAAGTCCTAGGCACGAATGAACGCCCCATTCCCGGCGCTAACATAGTCGTCATGACTATCGAACTCACGCCCGCGCAAGCCCGCATCGTCCGCGAGGAACTTCTGCGCGGCCGGTTCGCCACTCCCGGTGAAGTCATCGAAAGCGCCCTTGCGGCCTGGACGGCGCAGGAACAGCAGACCGATCTTCGTCTACGTTCCCTCCCGAACCTGGATGAACGCCTCAGTCTGCTCGAAGAGCGGGTGCGCGAGATCGAAATGAAGAAACGGCAGTAGGCCCAACCCATGAAGCTACTCATCCGCTGGCTTGTCACCAGCATTGCGCTGTTGGTCGCGGCCTGGCTGGTGCCCGGCATCCGTGTCGAGCGCGAAGCCTGGACCGTCTTCGCCGGCATGGCGCTCATCTTGGGGCTGGTCAACGCCTTCGTACGGCCGCTTTTAAAGCTGCTCTCCTACCCCTTCATCATCCTGACGCTGGGCTTTTTCGTATTGGTGATCAATGGGATTACGCTGTGGCTCGCCTCCGCCATCGCGGTGGACTGGTTCCACGTCGGCTACCATGTCGACGATTACTGGTCCGCGTTCCTGGGGGCGCTCATCGTAAGCATCGTATCCGTGATTTTGACGGCATTGATTGGCGAAGACGGCGCGCGCAAATCGGACGACGGCTGAGTCTGCCGCTAACGATTATTGAGCCTGGGAACAGCCGCCGTACTCGCCATCCTCAAGGATCCGGGAAGATCCCGGGGTCAGTTCAATCGTGCGGGCCTGACCCGCTTTCCCAAGAACCCCGAGCGCCTTTCCATCCAACTGAAGGTCAACCTGCCCGGCGTTCCCCAGACGCACCACCGCCCGTTCGGTGAACTTTACGTTGTCCTTCCCGCCCGCCTCAAGGATCTTCGAGGACACAATACGGCTGTCAGCGCAAACCGTAACCCAACCGCGGCCCCGCGCATCCATTCCGACCACGGATGCAACCACGGAGCGGCCGGCTTGCGGAGCAGGCGTCTTGGGGACCACGGAATCCACCACCAGGACTGGCGCGGGAGCCGGATCGGAGGCATCCAACTTTGGCGGCACCGGCACGTGGTGGCCGGACAGACCCGGCAGCGACAGGAGCAAGATCGCCACCGAAAATATGGACAAGAGCGTGGTAGCCCGGCCTTTCCACGCCGAAAGTGGGTTTGGCGAGGCGGGCGCCGCCGCGGCATCGGACGAAGTTTGAACAGCGGCGGGGAGCGGCCCCGGGTCAGGAGTCAAGCGCGCGTCGGCTCCGTTCAGACGTTGAGCGGCTGGTACAACCGGCTTCTCCAATTCTTCCTGGAGCCGGCGATGATAGTCGGCGGCAAGGGCTTGATTCCGCTCCGCCTTCGACGCCGTCCGCGGCAAGCTGAATTTCGCCACCGTGTGGACTCTTTCGGCTCCCACGCCAAACCGGATGCCTCGCGCCTTGCAGTTCCGGACATCGGCCAGAACAAAATGCTGATCCGTCTCGATGGTGATGATCTGATCTTCCAGTAATTCCGCGTCTGTGTGGAACCGCACACCGGAGGCCGAGACGTCCACCATCTGGGCATCCATTTCGCGCTCGGGTTCCTCAAAAAGCGCAATCTTGGCGGAAGTATAGATCTGAAATCGCAGCTCGTTCCGCCGGTCCATCTAAATGGGACATCGGCGGATTTAGTGAAAAGCCTTAGCTACGCTTGCCCGGGCGCCCGATAAGGGGCTTTCACTCCCAGGGCTCTATCCGCCTCGTCGACGGTGAGCAGCGCCGTCAGTCCGCCATGGACCATTCCGCTGGCGCCGAGAGTAATGGATAAGCCAGCGGCCGTAATGTTGTCCGGTAGATCCATGATCGCGATCACGTCATGCTTGCCGAAGGCGAAGTAGAATGTCTCCAGCTTGCCGCCGACGGCATGGATCGCCGTCTCCACGGCCTTGCGGCGTCCCGAAGCCGTGTCTTTGATCAAGCCGCGAACCCCGTCCACGGTGTAGCTGGCTTGATACATGTACCTGGGCATGGTTACTCTCCTATGCGAGGAGTTTACCAACAGCGCCAGTCCGCAGGCAAGAAACCCGGGGAAAGAGGCTGGTATTGCGTGCTTACTGCCCGAAATAGCCGGCGGCGAGTTCGGGCTTCTGCTCCAGCGCCTGGCGCCAGAACTCCCGTGCTTCGTCGGGCTTGCCTTGGGACTTCAGGGCATGGCCGAGGTTTAGCAAAGCCTCCGGGAAATCGGGACGTTCGGCCAATGCCTCTTGATACAGGCGCATGGCGTCTTCCACCTGGCCGGATTTGTGCAGCAACAGGCCGGTGTTGTAGAACAACTCGGGCGTGCGTTCCCCCACCTCGATCAGGCGGGCTTGCAGATCCAGCGCCTTGTCCAGATCTTCCTTTTCGACCGCCAGGGCGGCCAGTCCGCGCAGCGCGTCAATACAGTTCGGATCGGCCGCGATCACGGCCTCAAATGCCTTGGCCGCATTTTCGCGTTCGCCCAGGTTCCAGTAAGACAGGCCCAGGTTCAGTTGCGCCTCCGGCCATTGCGCGCGCTTGCGGACGCAAGACTGGAACGCTTCCACCGCGCCGCGGTGCTCATTGCGCTCCAGGCGCAGGTAGCCTAGACGGAACCAGGCGTCTTCCCATTCCGGATTGCGCGCCAGCAGTTTCACGTAGAGCCGCTCGGCTTCTTCCTTCTCGCCCTGCTGCTCCAGCACGCTTGCCAGATTGTAGGTCACGTCGCCCTGATCCGGGGCAATATGCAGCGCACGCTCGTAGGACTCGCGGGCTTCTTTCAGTTCGCCGGCTTCCTGACGAACGACGCCCAGGTTGACGTGGACTTGCTTGGCATCCGGCCGGATGCGCACCGCTTCCGCATACGCCTTGGCCGCTTCGGCATGCTTGCCGCGCTTCTGCTCGGCGACGCCCAGGTTGAACCAGCGCTCGAAGTGTTCCGGTCCGGATTCGACCAGCTTGCCGCACAGTTGCGCGGCGGCTTCATAGTCGTTGCGGTGGAAGGCGCAAGTCGCCAGGCCTTCCAGCGCCGCCTGCGAATGCGGGCGCAGTGTCAGCAACTGCTCGGAGTATTGCTGGATCGCGTCGTGATCCTTGCGGGCCATGCCGATGGTCACCAGGTTTACCAGGCATTCTTCCGAACGTGGATTCTTCCCCAACAACTGGAGATAGATGGACGTGGCCTCATCGAACTTCCACAGCAACTGCAGGGATACCGCTTTGCCGAACAAGGCCGTTTCGTGCGCCGGCGTGGCCGCCAGAATGCGGTCGAAACAGGCGATCGCGGGTTCCGGTTTTTCCTGATGCAGGAGGCAGATACCCAATCCCAACTGCGCTTCCACGCGATTGGCATCGGCTTCCAGGGCCTTCTGGAAGGCCTCGGTGGCTTCATTCCAGCGGCCCAGTTTTTCCTGGCAGATGGCCAGGTTAAAGTGAGCCGTGGTGTGCCGCGGCGCAAGCGCTAGCACTTTGCCGTAGTTCTTCGCTGCCTCTTCGAACTGCTCCAATTCGAATTGAACGTGGCCTTTGGCGGAATAGATCTCCGCGCTCTCCTCGCCCTGTTCGACCGCCGCGTTCAGTTCCTTGAGCGCATCCTTGTGCTTGCCCTCCAGGTGCAGCGAGACTGCCCGCGCCAATGCTGGGGAAACCGGCGAAATTCCGTCTCCGCCTTTCGCCGCCTTCGATTCCGTGGACAATTTACGTGCACTCATGATTTACCAGCTCCCATTCGTGGTTGAAATGTTATAAGGCGCAAGGAACGCGCACAGGCGGCCCAGCATATCGTATTGGTGGGTGACTTGAACCCAACGCACGCGGCTCTCTTCTCCGCGCGGCGCGAAGAATCCGATTCCGCCGCTCTTGAGGCGCTCGTCCGTCCAGGAATCGACCACAATTCCCTGCAGCGTAAGCAAAAATGTGTCGTTGTTAACATTCAGGCTCGCGCGGTATAACGAATCCGGCCGGGCGTTGATCGGCGCGACTGTATCCACGCGGTTCTGTGCTTTCCCGTTGATCACCGCGTAACGCGTAATTCCCATGGTGGGCATGGGGCCCGCTTTCACCACCACCAGTTTCACTACGTAATAGTTGTCAAAATCCGACGCGCGAACTACCCAGCTCAAAGCCTTCTTGTCGATCAAACCCAAAAACTGCAGTTCATAGTTCGTCAAACCCATCGACGGGCGATAGAGCGCCAGGGAACCTGGCCGCACAAATCCGGTGGGATCGAAAGACCAGGCGGTGGCTACCCCGCCCTTGGATTGCCAATCGTCCAGCCCGGAACGGAATTCTTCGTTCAACGCCACACCCGCGCGGCTGGCCACCGTGCGACGGACGTTCATCCATTGCGCCTGAAAGCCCCGTCCCAGCGAACTCGGAATTTGTGAACTGGTGGGCTGCGCGGCGACGCGGACCTTGGGCAAGCTAGGACGCAGCGCCAGACCCAGCAAAATCGGAATTGCCACCACCAGCATTTTCAAGTCGCGCGGAGCGTTTTTCCAGAAATCGGCCACGTTCGTGAGTACGTTGGCGCCTTCGCCGGAACTCGTTACCGCCTGCGCCCACACCGCAAATCGATTGGGACGGACGCTCGCAGTGGTCTTACCGTCAACCGGCCGCAAGGTCATCACCGGATACAACGGAAGATTTTCCGGATATTCGTTAATAACACCGGACACCACCGGCTGGGCTGCCGCGACGGTTCGCGGCTGCATGGTAAAGGCAAGCGGGAGCATCTCCCGCATGCGAAGCGGGAACTCGCAGGCGGCTAGTCCTGCCGGCAAAGGCACAATTTCACGCTTCCGCGGCGGTTCTTCGGGCTGCACGGGAATGGCGCGCATGGCGGTTGCCGTCTCCGCCTTCGCCGGAGACACCGGGTACCGGCAGCCGGGAGCAAAGCGTAACTCCAGTTCCCTCGCCTGCGTGCCGCACGTTATGAATGGCGAACCGGTTACATCCTGCCGCACATCGACGGGTTGCGGCGTATTCGCCTCCCGTCTATTTCCTTTGCCGGGCGCGGCCGCGCGGTTTCCGGGCCCGAAGCGGAGCGCCGGCGCCAGGGCCGTTGCAGCGGTAATCCGCGGAACCTCCGCTACGATTGGGAAATCCAACGGTTCCGTAGTGGCGGCACGGATGGGAAACACCACGGCCCGTGCTTGGAGAACAGGCAGCCACGGGAGCTGCCGCATCACTAACGGCAGTCCACTCGCGAGTTTCTGTGTTCCACTCGGGACGTTCCATGCCACCGGCTGGCTGGGCCAATCCGCGGCTTCCTCCGTCCGCAAGGCGAACCAAACACCGCGTACTGCCAGGCGTGGCAGCGTAAGCATCGAATGGGAGAACGGATACTCCGGCTGTTCCGGCTCCAGCGGCGCCGCGGGGCTTACCGTCAACACTTGTTCGAATTCCGGGGTCTCGACGGAAGCGGAAAACGGAATACAGGGAAATCCCGGTGTAAACAGCACAGGGAGGTCGTTACCAGTTTGAACCCGCGCGAGGGAAGGCTCATGGAGCGGAGCGAACCGTGCCATCGCCACCGAGCCGGTCGTTGCGAGGACGCTGCCCAGCGCGGCAGTCTCGCAAGACGGAATTCGCGGTCCACAATCCAGCCAAGCCGCGAATTCAACCTCCGTCAGTTGGATCCACGTTCCGGCATGCGGCCCGGGCTTTTCTTCTTTCAGGAAGCCAGCTATTTTGACAGTACCCCGGTTTGCCGCTGTGCGCGCAAGTTTAGCCTGCTCGAAACCGACTTCCAGTTCCTGCATGTGTGTTGAGGATGGAACATAGAGCGGTTCGGAAGGGAGCGGCTCGCTGAGTGAAGAGACGTCGGCAACCGGCACCTCCGGCAGCGACGCGCGGTACGCCGCCAGCGAGTCGTGGGTCTGGTGCAACCGCTCTACCGCAAGGCGTTCCTGTTCCTCCCAGTACGCTTTGCGATGAGCCGCTGAACAGAATTGTCCGCTGGTCAACTTCCGGTAGAGAGGAAGTTTACCGTCGCAGTGCAAGCAGCGCATGTCGTCGGACCACGGCATGGACTAATAGTACGGCGTACCTGGTGGAATTACTACGCGGCGAACACCTTAGAGAAGGCGTAGGTGATGTTCTTAAGTTCGCTAAGAAAGGGATGGAACGCGCGGCGGCGGAGTACTAATGCGCCGTCAGACACCCCAGCAGTAATCTTCGACGGCCTTTTGTATGTTGGGGTCGTCTTCGTTAAGGCGCATCAATTCCAGGCGCATGGCGTCGATCAAAGCAAACCAGCTCGCTTCAATGACGTTCTCGGAAACGCCGACGGTGGCCCAACTGCGGCGGTGATCGGACCACTCAATCAGCACACGCACACGCGCCGCTGTACCCTTCTTGAATTCCAGCACGCGGACTTTGTAGTCGGTGAGCGTGACGTTGGCGATCGCGGGATATAGGGTAGACAGACACTGGCGCAGCGCCAAGTCCAATGCGTTAAAGGGTCCGTTGCCCGAGGCCGTGGCCGTCAGGATATTATCCTGCGACTTGAGCGTCACGTTGGCCGTGGTATGAGTGCCGCGCGTGATGACCTCATAATTGACGACTTCAAACAGATTCATCCCGGGGCGCAACGCTTCGCGAACCAGAAGCTCAAACGTTCCCTCGGCGGCTTCCAGTTCATAACCTTGAAATTCCATCTGCTTGATGCGGTCGAGCAGGTGACGCCGCGCTTCGTCATCCAGGCGGTCTTCCAGGCCGTGCTGCTTGAGCTTATAGAGGATGCTTCCCTTCCCGGAGAGATCGCTCAGCAACACGCGCTGGCGGTTGCCGACGGTCTTGGGGCTGACGTGCTCGTAAGTTTTAGAATCCTTCAGAACCGCGTTGACGTGTACCCCGCCCTTATGGGCAAACGCGCTGTGGCCCACGTAAGCCTGATCGCCGCGCATGGGCAGATTCGCGAGTTCGGCGATGAAGCGGGCCGCGGACGTCAGATGCGCCAGCCGGTCTTTACCAATGGTGCTGTGCCCCATCTTCAGTTCCAGGTTGGCGATGATGGTGGTCAGGTTCGCGTTGCCGCAGCGCTCGCCGTAACCGTTAAAACATCCCTGCACGTGAGCGAAGCCTTGTTCCACCGCCGCCAGCGCATTGGCCACGGCCAGTTCGCAATCGTTGTGCGTGTGGATGCCGAGAATCCCCTCGAAGCTCTTGCGCACATCGGCGCAGATCTCCGCCAGCCGGTTGGTCATCGTACCGCCGTTGGTGTCGCACAGCGTTAGCGTATCGGCGCCAGCTTTCTGAGCGGCTTCCAGCGTGCGGAACGCAAAATCGCGGCTATAGAGATAGCCGTCAAAAAAATGTTCGGCATCGTAGATGACTTCCTTGCCGTGCGCCTTCAGGTAGCGCACGGTATCGGAGATCAACGTCAGATTCTCTTCTTCGGTGATGCCCAGAGCCCGGCGTACATGCAGCTCCCAGGTCTTGCCGAACACGCAAACCACCGGCGTATCGGCTTCAATCAGCGCGTTCACGCTCGCGTCGTCTTCCACTTTGTTGCGAGCCATGCGCGTGGCCCCGAAAGCGGTCAGCCGCGCATGCTTGAAGCGGATCGACTTGGCGCGCGCGAAGAAATCCTTGTCCTTCGGATTCGACCCCGGCCAGCCGCCCTCGATGTAGTCGATTCCCAGCTCGTCGAGCTTATGAGCGACCAACACTTTGTCATCGGAGGACAGACTGACGGCCTCGCCTTGCGTACCGTCGCGCAACGTCGTGTCGAACGTGAAAACGCGCATGACTTCAGGCGGCCGCCTTTAGGTAGCGGCCGGCACCCCTACTTCCTTCTTCTTTTTGAGGAACGGCATCATCTTGCGCAGCTCGGCGCCCACCTTTTCGATAGGCTGGTTCTGCGCGGCTTCCCGCATGGCCAGGAACTTGTGGCGTCCGCTCTTGTTCTCCGCGATCCAGTTGCGGGCAAATTCACCCGATTGAATTTCGGAGAGAATCTTCTTCATCTCGGCGCGCGTCTGCTCGTTGACCACGCGCGGCCCCCGCGTGTAGTCGCCGTACTCGGCCGTATCCGAAATCGAGTAACGCATGTAGCTGAGACCGCCCTCATAAATCAGATCGACAATCAGCTTCAATTCGTGCAGGCATTCGAAATAGGCGATTTCCGGCGCGTAGCCGGCTTCCACCAGCGTCTCAAACCCGGCGCGGATCAGTTCGCTCGCGCCGCCGCAGAGAACCGCCTGTTCTCCGAACAGATCACTTTCGGTCTCTTCGCGGAATGTCGTCTCAATGACGCCGGCTTTCAGGCAGCCCAGCGCCAGCGCGTAGGCCAGCGCCAGCTCGCGCGCTTTGCCCGAAGCGTTCTGATGCACGGCCACCAAGCCCGGAACGCCCACGCCTTCCGTGTACAGCTCCCGCACGCGATGTCCGGGCGCCTTGGGCGCGATCATACTGACGTCGACATCGGCCGGAGGCACGATGGTCTTGAAGTGAATGGCGAAGCCGTGGGCGAACATCAGCGTCTTACCGGCAGTGAGGCCCGGCTTGATGTCGGTTTCGTAAATATCGGCCTGTAAGTGATCCGATACCAGGATCATCATCACGTCGGCGGCCTTGGCGGCTTCCGCGGTAGTCATCACCTTGAGTCCGGCCGTCTCGGCCTTGGCCCAGCTCTTGGAGCCGGGATACAGACCCACAATCACGCTGACGCCGGAATCGCGCAGGTTCAGCGCGTGGGCGTGGCCCTGACTGCCGTAGCCGATGATCGCAACCGTCTTGCCCTTGAGCAACGCGAGGTTGCCGTCTTGTTCGTAAAAAAGCTGTGCCATTTCTTATAAGACTCCAAAAATTAGATGGATTGGGAAACTTCTTCTTTACTCACTGGCGGAGCCAGCTTCAACTTCTTGCCGTCCAGAGAAACGGCGACCAGCCCGGAACGGGTAACTTCAATTTCTCCGTAGCTGCGCATGACGTCGATAAACTCGTCCAGCTTTTCCGGATCGCCGGTGGCTTCCAGAGCGAAGCCCTCCACTGACGAATCGACGGCGCGCGCACCGAAAATTTCAGCTTCTTTCAGGATCGCCGTACGGTTCTGCATCGTGGCGCGCACCCGCAGCAGCACCATCTCGCGGCGCACCGCCGGGCCTTCGGAAAGATCCGCCGCCTGCAACACGTTGATCAGCTTGTTCATTTGCTTGAGCACCTGGGCCTTCTGATGGGGCTCGACATCCACCACGATGCTCATGCGTGAAAGTTCGGGATCGAGCGTGCGCGCGACGGTAAGGCTTTCAATGTTATAGCCGCGGGAAGTAAGAAGACCGGTGACCCGCATCAGAGCGCCGGGCTTATTTTCGAGGAGAAGAGAAATTAGCTGCAACATGAGATTTAGGCAACCTCCACGGGCTGCGGCGGCGCCAGCACCATTTCGTTGATCGCCCCTCCTGCCGGCACCATGGGATACACATTTTCAAACGGCGTCACCCGCACGTTGAGCAAATAGGGGCCCGGCTCCCGCACGCACTCTTCCAGCGCCGCGCGCAACTGGCTGGGACGCTCCACCGTGCGGCCCTTGAAGCCATACGCGCCGGCCAATTTCTCAGGATCGGGGAAGGTGTCGATCTGGACCTGGCTCAGGCGGTTGTTGTAGAACAGCTCCTGCCACTGGCGCACCATACCCAGATAGCCGTTGTTCATCACGATGATCTTCACCGGCAGCGACTGATTGGCGATGGTCGCCAGTTCCGGAATCGACATCTGGAACCCACCATCCCCGCAGATCGCGAAGACGAGCTTATCGGGCCGCGCATATTGCGCGCCCAAGGCCGCCGGCAAACCGAAGCCCATGGAGCCCAAGCCGCCCGAATTGATCCACAAACGCGGATGGTTGAACTTGATCAACTGCGCGGCCCACATCTGGTGCTGGCCCACGTCGCTGCAAACGATGGCTTCGCCGCCGGAAAGGCGGTCGATTTCCGCCATTAAGTGCTGCGGCTTGATTTCGTCGTTGGAGAACGTCGCTTCCAGCGGATGCTGTTTCTGCCATGCGCGGATCTGCTGCCACCATTCCCGGCGCGCATCGGCGTTCTTGCTCTTCATTTCACCCGCGGTGGATTCCATTTCTTCCAGAATCCGTTCCAAGACCTTTTTGACGTCACCCACGATGGGCACTTCCGGCGTGCGGATCTTGCCCACTTCGGCTGGATCGATATCCACATGGATCACTTTGGCGTGGGGAGCAAATGCCGCCACTCGCCCGGTCACGCGGTCATCAAAGCGAACGCCCAGCGCGATCAGTAGATCCGCCCCGGACATGCCCATGTTGGCCGCATAGCTGCCGTGCATGCCCGGCATGCTGATAAAGTTCGGGTGCGTACTCGCCAGGCCGCCGAGGCCCATCAGCGTGGTCACCGCCGGAGCGTCCAGAAGTTCCACCAGCCGACGCAGTTCCTCGCGGGCCTCGGCGTGGATAATGCCCCCGCCCGCATACACCATCGGGCGCTGGGCTTCCCACATGGCCTGTGCCGCGCGGCGGATCTGTCCGGCATGGCCTTCCGTGTTCACGCGATACCCTGGCAGATGTATGGAGTTCACGGGAGTGTAGTGCCCGTTGGCCTGAAAAGCGTCCTTCGTAATATCCACCAGCACCGGACCCGGACGCCCGCTCGCGGCGATATGGAATGCTTCGTGAATCGCCTTGGGCAGTTCGGCCAGCGTCTTCACCAGAAAATTGTGCTTCGTGCAGGAGCGTGTGATCCCAAACGTGTCGGCTTCCTGAAACGCGTCGCTGCCAATCAGCTTGCTGCTCACCTGTCCCGTGATCGCAACGATGGGAATCGAATCCATCATGGCGTCTACCAGGCCGGTCACCAGATTGGTCGCACCGGGGCCGGATGTCGCGCAACACACACCGATCTTACCGGTCGCCCGCGTGTAGCCTTGGGCGGCAAAAGCCGCATTCTGCTCATGGCGAACCAGAACGTGTTTGATCGGAGAGTCGTACAGCGCATCATAGAACGGAAGCGTTACGCCGCCGGGATAACCGAAGATGACCTCCACCTTCTCCCGCATCAGGCATTCCAAAACCGTTTGCGCACCGTTGATCAGGTTACCCGCCATAGTCTCTTAAATCCTCCCGCTCACAAATTACCAAATAAACCCAAACTTGACACCCGCCCAAAAATCAAAAAGCCACTGTCCGAGGGTTCTTCCCTCGCCCAGTGGCCAGGATCCTTAATCTTAAGAATCGGGCCGTTCAGGCGAGGCCGGCTACACCGACCCCGATAATTACGACTACCACCTGAACAACCAGTATGAGTGCAGACGAAACCTTGTTGGCGTAGCGGAGAGCCTGGTTGGGGTCCGTAGTCATAGGTGTCGTCTCTTGTTCAAGAGTACAGGAGAAGATAAGCAAATGCAAGAGCTGATCGTCATTACTTATTTTTATTAGACCATGCGCATGGTATCATTTCGTAACGTCTTGAACCTAAGAGCTTTCGACCCAAGCGAGTGGGCCGCCATCGGTCTGGTGGTACTGTTTGCACTGATACTTCGGATTTCTCGACGCCACTACCGGTGGCTGGCCGAGATCCTCCCGCTCAATTCCGAATCGGTTCCCACGGACCCGATAGACTGCATGGTCGTCATCCCGGCCCGCAACGAACAGGAAACTATCGCCAAGGCAGTCAGCAGTTTACCTCCCGATACCGTCATCGTCGTCGACGACTTCTCTCAGGACGCCACGGCCGAGAAGGCGCGCAAGGCGGGCGCGGGCGTGCTCCCCGCGCCGAAGCTTCCCGATGGCGTCTTAGGAAAGGCCCATGCGTGCATCGCGGGCGCCAAGCTTCTGACGTCGCGTTGGATTCTCTTCGCGGACGCCGACACACGCTACGAGCCGGGCTTCCTGGAATCCGCGGTGGCCGTTGCCGAGTCCAGTAAGCTGGATTTCTTGTCGATCTACTTGCGCCCGGAGTACCGGACCCTTTACGAATCGGCGCTTTCTCCCTTCGCCGTCATGCTGTATTTTTTTGGCGTCGACCCGCGCTCGGATTCCGTCGGCGCCTTCAACGGCCAGTGCGTGCTGGTGCGGCGCGATCCTTATGAATTCGTTGGCGGACATCGGGTGCTGCTCACCTCGTTATGTGACGACGTCAAGATGGCCGAACTGGCGCAAAGGCACCGCATGAAATTCGCGGTGGTCCGCGCTCCACAGTTGGGCCAGGTGCGCATCCGTCCCCGCGATTTTGAAAGGAACGCCTTCCGCTTTACGTTAGGTTTACGTTAGGCGGACTAGGTAAGGGCTTGCGCATTATCTTGGCCGCGGTGGTGTGGGCGCTTTGGCTGCCTGCGCTGCTGTGGCTGCTGGCCGGGCGCCATTGGACCAGTGCCGCGGCGTTCTTCTTCGCACCCGTTGTGTTGGTGGCGCCGTGGTCCGGATGGGCGCGGGCGATCCTGGTTCCGTTGGGGATTTACACGTTGCTCCCAAGCTTGTTTCGCGGAGCGATCCGTGCGCTCATGAACCGGCCCATCAAATGGAAGGGTCGTGTAATCTAGGTTTACGGCATGCCCGACGCAACGCAAACCCTGATCGCATCCATCGCCATTCTGGACGACGATGCCGATTTCCGCACCTATCTGGAAGACTTTCTGAACGACGAAGGATGTTATTCCGTGCGCGCCTTCAGCAACCCGCGCGAACTGTTTGAGAGCTGCGAAGAAACGCTGCCGGAGATCGTTCTCCTGGACATGAAAATGGGCGAAGCCAGCGGCGACAAAGTGCTCGAGCAACTGCTGACGCGCTGGCCCGGGCTGTGCGTGATCATCATCACCGGTTATCCGTCGCTCGAAGATATGCGCACCACCTTCAAGCTGAAGGTGTTCGATTACCTGGCCAAGCCGTTTTCCCTGGCCCAACTGCGGCACATCATCAAGAACGCGGTAGAGGCGTTTGGGTTGGGCAAGTCCCCTCAGGATCGTTTACGCGATCGCCTGGGACACTCCATCAAGATGCTGCGCGTGGAACGCGACTGGTCGCTCAAGGACCTGGCCACGCAAACCAAACTCAGCGTATCTCAGATCAGCGCCATCGAACGGGGAACCAACCTGCCCAGTATCGAAAGTCTCCTGGCGATCTCACGCGCCTTCGATAAGAAACCGTCGGAGATTCTGGGGGGGATTGATTTCTAAGCGAAGCCAAGCCTTATCGAAACGCGGATGTGCCGAAGGTTTCATGCCAGCCTCGTTTCACTGTCAAACAGGCTGCGCCATTGTTTCGGAGTCTGAATTCTGTACCGGCCCAAAAGCTTTCGCAACTTCGGAGAAATGTGGCGCGTGCTGCACCCGTCCTTCTTTTTCCATGACGGCGTTTCCGCATAACCCATCGCCTCACAGACTTTAAACGCATCGTAGTAGTTGAGCGCGTATATTACGCGCTCAGGACTTAAGAAGTTCCAAACGTGGACAATGAGTAGTTTCGGAATCTTCTCGTACTTCCGATAAATGCCGAACGACTCCAGTGTGGCTACCTTTAATTGGATCGGTAACGCACGGAAATGTTCGCGGTCCAGATATACAAGCAGGTCGATCCCACGGTCACGGATCGGCTACTTCCAATCCGGCTTGCATTAGCTCGGCCACGAGGATGTTCTCGCCCAGTCGTTCGGTCACTTGCGTGTCGAGCTGCGAAGTCATGGGCATCTATCGGCGCGCGTTACCAGGTAGATTACAGACCGAAGATCACTTTCTCGTCTCCGGGATGCGCTCCCGATTAAGATCGGCCCTTCAGGAGCGCAGGCACGTCCCTCGCTCCGTGCAACACCGCAACGACTTGTAACGGTTTCGTGGATGGCTTATATACGATGAGATACGAGTAAACGGGAAAGAATCGCACATCCGCGGAGGTAAGGTCGTGGCGCAGGTGACCGATCCCCGGTGTGTTCGCCAACACGGCCATCTTCTCGCGGATCACTGCCCCCACACGGTCTGCCGTGGCATTGGAACTTTCCCGTCGGATATATCGCCAAATGTGAACCAAATCCCTTGCCGCAGCGGGCGCAAGAATATAACGATTCACTCCCGCTCGGCCTTCAATCGCGCCAGGTATTCGTCTAGTTCCGCTTCCGGTATACCCTCGCCGCGTTCCAGCTCGGCGATACCCTCACGAATCTTAGCATCGACGGACTCGCGGTTTTCGAGCAACCATGCCTGCTGTGAACGCAGCATCTCCAGTGCGGACGCAATCGCTTCGTTCGGGTCCGCATAACCGCCGGTCCGCATCAGATCCATCATGAGCTGTTCCTGATCGGGCCGAAGAGTGATCGTCATGACGCCTCTAGTCCCATTCTACTCTTGGAATGGCGTACTTAACGACAACTGTAACCCGCCATGCGGGTTACACTGAACCAAGCTATGGTTTCGATTGAGCCGCTCCGCATCGAGATTGATCGTGAGAACGACGGTCGTTTTCTGGCGTCGGTTCCCGATCTTCCTGGCGTCATGGCTTATGCAGATACCGAAGATGCCGCCGTGCGCAAAGCCAAGTCGATAGCCCTCCAGATGATGGCTGATATGGTCGCCAGTGGGGACGAAGTTCCGGAACCACTAAAGGCCTTGTTCGCGGCTTGAGCATTTGGCGCGCTGCCAAGGCCAACTGGCTACGGCTGGGTTGGACGCTCAAGAAACAAGTTGGATCTCATCGGAAGCTTCGGAAATCCAGTTTCCAAAATTTCACGTTCTGCTTTCACGATAGCGACGAGATTGGTCCTGCTGCTCTCGCCAGGATCGCGAAAGATACCGGCCTGCGGCCAGAAGATCTCTGACCTACTCGTCCCTTAGCACTTCCAGCGGCTTCTGCCGCAGAATGCGGAAGCTCGCGAGCCAGCCTGACGCTTGCGCCAAAGCCGCGGTCAGTATCACGGCGCCAATGGTCGCCTTCCAGTCGAAGGAGAACTTCGCATCGAGCAAGCGCAGCAGTAGCAAGCGCGCAAATACGGATGCGAGCAGCGCTCCGATCAGACCCGCGATCGCGCCCAGGGTCAGGAACTCCACCGAGAAAATGCGCGCGGCGTGGCGGCGCGTGGCACCGAGTGTCTTGAGAATGACCACTTCGCGGACCCTGCGAAAGCGGGTGCCCGCAACACTGGCCGCCAGGATCACCGCTCCGGCGAGAATCGAGATCGCCGAAAGAAAACGGATCACCAGCGCGGCCTGATCCACCACCTGCTGCACAATCGTGAGCGCGTCGGCCATGTTGATCACGGTCACGGCCGGGAAGGCCCGGTACGACGCGCGTTCCAATGCGCCGACATCGCCCGGTCTTACGCGCACTCCTCCATAAAACGTAGCGGGGAGGCCGGTGAGCGCGGCCGGGTTGAACACGTAGTCGTTGGCGGCGCCCACCAGTAACTGCTGCACCTGATGCAGGGCCGTGACGCGCGCGGTGACCGTGCGGCCCGCGCCGGAGATCTTAATCTTATCGCCCACCTTCGCGCCGAGCCTCGCCGCCGCGTCCTGATCCACGGAAACGACGGGCTCGGATTCGCCGCGCGCCCACCATTGGCCTTCGAGCACGCTCAGCCACGAGGGCTTCTCTTCGGCCCACATCACGGAGCGGCTGGCGCGGATGCGACGGGGCGCACCGGTTCCGGGTAGGTTGGTTTCGTTGAGAATATCAATCGGCGTGCCGTTCACGCTCTCGATGCGGATGGCCACGCTGGGCGCGAACTCGGGCGGCGTCAACATACCTTTCTGTTTTGCGATGATGGCCCGCAGAGGGTCCACCTGCTCCGGAGTGAGTCCGATGAAAAATACGTTTGGCGAGTCTGGCGGCGCGCTGGCGCTGAGTTCGGCGACCAGCGAATACTGCACCAGATACACCGTCAGTGTGAACATGACGCCGAGGCCCAGAGCCACCAGGATGGCGCGTGCCTGATTCCCCTGCCGGTACAAATTGGCGAAGCCCTGGCGGGTCAGCGCCGCGATGCGCCACGGTGCACGCTGCAAGATGATGCGGATGGCGCGCAGCAATGCGGTTGCGATCAGCGACAACACTATCAATGAGACCGCAAGTCCGCCCGCGAAGTATCCGCCCACGCGGCGCGATCCGGCCAGCCACGCAGCCAGCGCGCCCAGTCCCACCAGGATGACGAATCCCGCGGCAGCCGCTCCGCGAAATTCCACCAGCTTGCGCCGCCAGGATAGTTTTGCGTCCGCCATATCACGCCGCAGAATCAACGCGGGCCGGATTTTGCGGATCGCCAGCAGTGGCGGCAAGGTGAACAACAATGTGGTCAGCACGCCCACCGCGATTCCCTGCACCGACGCGACGAAGTTCCAACTCTGGTGAAACTCGATCGGGAAGAAACGGGCAAGCAGAAGCGGAAACGCCCTCTCCACCAGGCGCCCCACAACCACGCCGCCCACGCCGCCCAGCAGCCCCAGCAGGAGCGTCTGCAATGCGTAGATGCCGATCACGTCGCGAGAAGTTGCCCCCAGCACCTTCAGCACCGCGATGTTATCCATCTTCTGCTGCAAGTGAGCGTGCATGGCCATGGCCACGCCCAGCGCTCCGATGATCATCGCGATCAAACTCACCAGA
>CAMAVI010000074.1 GCA_945861625.1 Candidatus Sulfopaludibacter sp. SbA3 | reverse complement strand
CGGTTCCGGGCCAGCGCCGGTCGCCCTCCGGGCTCCCTCTGCTGCCCCGGAACCGTTCGTCTCTCTTGTTTCATCTGCCATTACTTTCAGTCTCCTTGGATCTTGCTCAGATTCCCTAATCTGTGTCCAAGAAAACCGGGTCCCCTATATTGTAATTTGATACCCCATACGTCGTCTGGCTCCAAGAGAGATCACAGTCGGCTATCAGGTCCCGCAAGTAGTATCGAATAGAGAGCAGCTGACGCTTCCGTTCTGGGTCGGTTGCGGCCTGCGACTCGAACTGTTCGAGTTGTTCCTCCAGCGAAAGCGTCCTTCTGTCTCGGGGTTCGAGCCGAGCCACCAACGGACGGCACTTAGGGTAGTTATTCAGGAGATGGCGGAATCGGTCAGTGTGAGAGAACAGCTCATTAGCAAGAGGAGGTCGACTTGGGTTGTCCCTTCGCATCACTTCGAGTTCTGCAAAAGGTCGCCGAGACGGAAAAGAATCATACGACGCCCCCGCCCCGAAGATGACCATCAACATAGCGCCTACTCGCTCTCGCTCCCGCTGCTGACTTTCAGCACTGCCAGGAACGCTTCCTGGGGGATTTCGACGCGGCCGACGCGCTTCATGCGGCGCTTGCCTTCCTTCTGCTTCTCGAGCAGTTTCCGTTTGCGCGAAATATCGCCGCCGTAGCATTTCGCCAGCACGTTCTTGCGCATGCCGGAGATGGTCTCGCGCGCGATGACCTTGTTGCCGATGGTGGCCTGTAGCGCCACTTCGAACATCTGCCGCGGGATCAGCTTGCGCAGCCGCTCGATGAGTTGCTTGCCGCGGTCATAGGCCAAGTCCTTGTGCACGATCATCGACAAGGCATCCACCGGCTCGCCGGCCACCAGAACATCCAGCTTCACCATGGGCGAGGCGCGGTGTCCCGACAAGTGATAATCCAGCGAGGCGTATCCCCGCGACGCCGACTTCAGCCGGTCGTAGAAATCCAGCACGATCTCATTGAGCGGCATCTCATAGAGCAACAGCACGCGCCCGGTGCCGATGTATTCGAACTTTTTCTGGATGCCCCGCTTCTCTTCAAGCAGCGCCAGGATGTCGCCGATATACTCTTCGCGCGTGATCACCGTCGCGTCGATGATCGGTTCGTCGATCTCCGCGATCTCGGACGGGTCCGGGAACTTCTGCGGATTATTGATCTCAATGATCCGCCCATCCGTGGTCGTCACCCGGTAGCGCACGCCCGGCGCCGTGGTGATCAAGTCGATTTTGAATTCGCGCTCCAGCCGCTCCTGAACGATCTCCAGGTGCAACAGCCCCAGGAATCCGCAGCGGAAGCCGAAGCCGAGCGCTGCGGAGTGTTCGGGCTCGAATGTGAATGCGCTGTCGTTTAACCGCAGCTTCTCGAGCGCATCGCGCAACACGCCGTGCTCGTGCGACTCGATGGGATACAGGCCAGCAAATACCATCGCTTTCAGCGGCTCGAACCCGGGCAGCGGCTCCTCGGCCGGATTAGCATGGTCGATAATCGTGTCGCCGATCTGCGCGTCGGAGACGGTTTTGATATTGGCGAACAGGAACCCGACTTCGCCCGCGGCCAGTTCATCGCACGGGATTGGTTTGGGCGATTGATACCCGATGCCATCGACTTCGCACACCGCGCCGGTGGCCCACAGCCGGATCTTCATGCCTTTGCGCATGCGTCCATCCATGACGCGGGCCAGTATGATCACGCCGCGGTAGGGATCAAACCAGGAATCGAAAATCAGCGCGCGCAGCGGCTGGTCGGGCGATCCCTTGGGCGGTGGAACTTTGTGCACCACGGCCTCAAGAATCTCATCGATGCCGATGCCGTTCTTGGCGCTGGCCAGCACCGCTTCGCTGGCGTCCAGGCCGATCACGCTCTCGATCTGTTCGCGGACGCGGTCCGGTTCCGCTGACGGCAAATCAATTTTATTGATCACCGGAATGATTTCCAGATTGTGGTGCAGCGCCAGATACGTGTTTGCCAGCGTCTGCGCTTCCACGCCTTGCGATGCGTCGACGACCAGCAGCGCGCCTTCGCAAGCTTGCAGGCTACGCGAAACCTCATAAGAGAAATCCACGTGCCCCGGCGTGTCAATCAGATTGAGCTGATAATCTTCCCCGTCTTTGGCGCGATAATTCAGCCGCACCGCGTGCGCCTTGATGGTGATGCCGCGCTCGCGCTCCAGGTCCATCGAGTCCAGCACCTGCGCCATCATTTCGCGCTGGCTCAGCGCGCCGGTGACTTCCAGCAGGCGGTCGGCAAGCGTGGATTTGCCGTGATCGATGTGCGCAATGATAGAGAAATTCCGAATGTGAGAGGGATCCATGCGGTAAGATAGAGCCGGAACCTCAATTATCCCACGATGTCCGCCGATTCTCCCACTTGGCCTAAAGATTCTCTTACTTGGCCCAAATTAGACGCAAAAGGTCTCTCTTTCGCGATCGTCGTGGCCCGCTTCAATAGCGGGATCACGGAAAAACTGCTGGCCGGGGCTCGCGAAGCTTTATCCCAAGCTGGCGCGGCGAACACCCAGGTCTTCTCCGTGCCGGGCGCGTTTGAGCTGCCCTTCGCGGCGAAAAAGCTGGCCACCCGCGGAGGATTCGACGCCATCATCGCGCTGGGAGCCGTGATTCGCGGCGAGACGCCGCACTTCGACTACGTCGCCGGGGAAGCCGCGCGCGGTTTGCAACAAGCTGGGCTCGACACCGGCGTTCCCGTGATTTTCGGCGTGCTTACGACCGACACCCGGGAACAGGCCGAAGCCCGCGCCGGCGGCCCCTCCGGCAGCGCCACGGACAACAACAAAGGCTATGACGCCGCCATGACGGCGATCGAAATGGCGAGGTTCTAACATGCCAGCGCGCCACCGCTCACGCCAGCGCGCTCTCCAGGTTCTCTATCTTTGGGACCAGCGCAAACAGGTCGTGGACGAAGCCATCTCTTCGTTTTACGAAACTCTGGGCTCGGATGACGAGCCGCAGAGCACGCCACCCGACGAGTTCATGGAAACCTTGGTACGCGGCACGGCTTCCCGCGCCGATTCCATTGACCAGCGCATCGTGGCCAAGTCCGCCAACTGGCGAATTGAGCGGATGCCCGTGGTAGACCGCAACATTCTGCGGCTGGCGATCTATGAGATGGATGCCATGCAGACGCCTCCCGCGGTGGCCATCGATGAAGCGCTTGAGCTGGCGCGCCAGTTTTCCGGCGATGAATCCGTGGCGTTCATCAACGGGGTGCTGGACGCCATTCATCGCGACTCCCATGCCTGAGGCCGCCAAGTCTCTCAACGCGAGTGCCCTCAAAGTCGTCCTGGTCTCTCCTCGTAACCCTCTTAATATTGGCGCGGCCGCCCGCGCCATGAGCAACTTTGGTTTCCCCGAGTTGCGCCTGGTGAACCCTTATGAGGTCGCGTTCCGCGAAGCACGCTCGGCGGTGAAGGCGCAGGCCGTGCTGGAGCAGGCCCGGGAATTCGCGACGGTCACCGAAGCCGTCGCCGATTGTTCGCTCGTCGTGGGAACCACCGCCATCGGCCATCGCATCCTGGAACATCCTTTGCGGCGCCTCGAACTGGGCGGGAAGATCATCGCGCGGAAGCTGGCCAGTGCTCCCGTCGCCCTGCTCTTTGGTTCCGAAAAATTTGGGCTCTCCAATGACGACATGTCGTATTGCCATTGGTTGATGCGCATCCCGTCACGCGAAGAGCACGCGTCCATGAATCTGGGCCAGGCCGTGGCGGTGTGTCTGTACGAGATCATCCGTAATCCTTCCGCCGCCAAAGCCGTGCCGGAGGAGAAGCGTCCCGCGGCCGCGGCGCACATCGAACGCATCACCGAATTCCTGGACACGATTCTGGATCATTCGGGCTATGTGCATCCGCGCGTGGAAGGCTCCACGCACGCGAAGATCCGCCGTCTGGTCCGCCGCTTGCGCCTGAATTCCCATGATTCGGAAGTTTGGCTGGGTATGCTGCGCCAGATCCGCTGGAAGCTGGCGAAACACAAGCCTGAAAAATAACAATGATACTCTGGATGAAAAGATGACGAAAGTAACCCTGCGCTATGACCTTGCCCGGTCCTTGGGCGAGGAAGATCTCGAAAACATTGCTCTGGTTCATCGGACCTACGGAATGTCCCGTGTTCAACCTGGTCCCCGGCAGAATCAGATTACCGTCGATTACGATGCTTCCCGCCTCATGAAGAAAGACGTTGAGGCCGTCTTGACCCGGCACGCCATTCCCATCCATCTAGGTGCTTGATTGCTGGATTTTCTGAAGAGACCGGTCGAGACGTTCCAGGAATTTGTCCTCCTGAGCGGCCGCGCGTTCCGTAACATCTTCCGCTCGCCGCACTATGCCGATGACATCCTGCTGCAAATGGATATCATCGGCGCCGGCTCCTTGTTTATCGTCAGCTTAATTGGCTTCTTCAGCGGCGTGGTGATGGCGTTGCAGATGTCGCGCGCGCTGGCCACTTACGGCGCGCAGGGAAAGATCGGGGAAATCGTCTCCATCACTCTGGTGCGCGAATTAGGGCCCGTGCTTGCCTCGCTGCTCGTGGCCGGCCGCAATGCCAGCGGCATCGCCAGCGAGTTAGGCTCCATGCGTGTCACCGAGCAGATCGACGCCATGCGGGCGTTGGGAACCGATCCGATTCAGAAGCTAGTGACGCCCCGCCTGATCGCCACGGCGGTCGTGCTACCCCTGCTGACCATCATTGCGGATTTCCTCGGCCTGGTCGGCGGCTACTTTATTGCCGCGACGATGCTGGACATCACGCGTTCCCAGTATTGGAGCTCGGCCTGGCAGGTTCTGGAATACAACGATCTCACCCAGGGCCTGATCAAGCCCTTTCTGTTCGCGATCGTCATTGCCCTGGTCGGCTGCTACTACGGAATGCATACTTCCGGCGGCACCCAGGGCGTGGGCCGCGCCACCACCAAGGCCGTCGTTGTTTCGTCGGTATGGATCTTCGTGATCACCTCCATGCTGGATCCGCTATTCGTGAATTTGTAGGCCACCATGACTCCGAATGAATTGCCTGCCGGTTCCGCCGCCTTCCCGGCAGCCGTGATTCCGCGCCTGCCCGCCGAGTCCACTCCGACGGTTCAGTTTCAGGATGTCTGCCTTTCCTTCGGCGAAGTACACGCTCTGGATCATGTTTCTTTTTCCATGAATCCGGGGGAAACGCGGGTGGTCCTGGGCGCGGCCGGCAGCGGCAAGACCATGCTGTTGAAAACGGCGGTGGGTTTGGTCATGCCCAATTCCGGGCATATCCGTCTGTTTGGCGAGGAGGTCACCGGCCGCAAGGAAGCGCAACTGTTCGATTTGCGCGCCAGAGTGGGCATCCTGTTTCAGGAAGGCGGCCTGTTTGACTCTCTGATCATCGCGGAAAATGTCGCCTACCCATTGCTGAATCAGCATGCGATCGAGCAAAGTCACGCCCCGAGCGAGGCAGAAGTTAAGCAGCGCGTGCGCGAGGCCCTGCGCTTTGTCGAATTGGAGCACACGCTCGATAAATTCCCCAGCGAGTTGTCCGGCGGTATGCGCCGCCGGGTCGGCATCGCCCGCGCCGTGGTCACCGCGCCCGCCCTGGTTTTGTATGATTCCCCCACCGCGGGCCTGGATCCCATCACCGCCAACACCATCATCGCCCTGATTCTCAAGGAGCGCGATTTGCGCAATACCGCCACCATCATGGTCACCCACCGCTACCAGGACGGGCATCTTATGGCCAATTTCCGCTACAATCCGAGCAGTGGAGAGATCGAGCCGGCCGCCAGCAGCCAGAAGACCACGCGGTTCCTGGTCATGCGGGAAGGCCGTGTGATTTTTGAAGGGTCGCAGCCGGAGCTGCTCGCTTCAACAGACCCCTACGTGCAAAAGTTCGCGCGGCCAGGTAGTGCGTAAGGAACGTTTCTAGAGACTATGGCGTTACAAACCAAAAAGAAGTGGGCTCAACTTAAGGTTGGACTTCTGGCCATTGGCGCGCTATCCCTGCTTGCATTTCTCATTTTTCTCATGACGAGCACCAAGGGACTGTTTGTCTCGCGCAGCGATGTTTTTACGTTTCTGGACGATTCCGCCGCCATCGCGGAGGGTGCTCCCGTGCGGTTGAACGGGATTAATGTCGGGAGAGTGGCCACCATCAACTTGTCCGGTTCCGCCGAGCCGAATCGTGTAGTCCGCGTCACCTTGCAGGTGGACAACCAGTACCTCGCATTCATTCCCACCGATTCGCAGGCGGCCATTGCGGCGGAGAATCTGCTGGGCACCAAGTACATCAACATCAAGAAGGGCCGCAGCCAGACTCCCGTCAAGCCCGGCGATGAAATCAAGAGTTTGGATACCCGCGAATTCGATGACGTCGTACAGCAAGGCTACAGCACACTTTCTGCCCTGGATGGCATCTTCAAGAAACTGGACGGCATTCTGGACGCCGTGCAGGTGGGGAAAGGCACCATCGGGAAACTTCTGGTGGACGATACGCTCTATCGCAAGGTCGCCGATCTGGCCGATGAAGCCAATAAGCTTGTCGTCACTCTCAATTCCGAAAGCAGCACGCTGGGCCGTCTGACTCATGACGACACGCTCTACACCGATATGCGCGGCACTTTGGCGCGCGTGAATTCACTCGCGGATGGCTTGCAGCAAGGGCAGGGCACGGCCGGCAAGTTACTCAAGGACCCGGCGCTCTACGATGACGTCCGGGCGGGCGTCGCCGATATCCGGCGCGTCCTGGGCCGCGTCGACTCCGTGGCGGAAGGTTTGCAGCAAGGGCAGGGCACGGCCGGCAAGTTGCTCAAGAGCGATGAGCTGCACAATCAGCTCCGCGCGACGATGGGGCGTCTCGATACGCTGCTCGATAAGATCAATAGCGGCCAGGGAACGCTCGGGCAACTGGTCGTGAATCCGGCGTTGTATCAAACTCTGGATAGCACCGCCAAGGAGATCAACGGCCTCATGAAGGATTTCCGCGCCAATCCCAAGAAGTTTCTGCGCATCAAGCTGGCCATTTTCTAACCCGGGACGGTTCTGAAACGTGAAACGACTCGTGGTGAATGCCGATGACTTTGGCTTCACGCGCGACGTCAACCAGGGTATCGTCCAGGCGCACTGCAACGGCATCCTGACCGCCACCACGCTGATGGCCACCGGCGCCGCCTTTGACGACGCCGTACGCCTGGCGCGCGAGAACCCCTCACTCGACATCGGCGTCCACCTGGTCCTGGTTGGAGAACCGCCGTTTCCGCCAACCGTGGCTCAACTCATTCGCGCCATCGCACTGGGCCGCATTCACATCTATGACGAACTGATCGCGCAGGTGCGGCGTATCGTCGACGCCGGCCTGCGGCCGACGCACCTGGACACTCACAAGCACACTCACCTGCTACCGCCGGTGTTGGATGCCGTCGCCCGCATTTCCGCGGAATGCAAGATCCCTTGGGTTCGCCGCCCTTTCGATTTTTCGATGGCCTACAACGATGTACCCTGGGCCCGGCGCGCGACGAGCGCCGCACTGGGTACACTGCGCGGCCGCTTTGGCGGCATCCTCGCCAAGCACGGCTGCCGCTCGACGGACCATTTCGCCGGATTCCAGATCACGGACCGCTACACTTCCGCCGATTTGGTCCGGCTCCTGGAGGCGTTGCCGCCGGGCACCACCGAATTCATGTGCCACCCGGGCGTTTGCACCGCCGAACTCCGCTCCGCTCGCACCCGGCTCAAGGAAAGCCGCGAACGGGAATTGCGGGCGCTTACGTCTCCGGAAGTCCGCGCCGCGCTCACACGGAATGGCGTCGAACTCGTCAATTACCGCGCCCTATGAGCGTGTCAGCAGGTATCCGAAGAACTCGGTGGCGTTAAAACTTGCGTGAATCAGAAATGCGGCGGCCGTGGAGCTGGTCCTTTGCCGTACGTACCCGAACACCACGCCCGCCAGGGTGATCAGGGTGATCTGCTGCCAGATCCAGTGATTCTGCGCGCCGTGCAGAAGGCCGAACGGAATCGCCGTAAGGAGAACGCCCAGCCATGGACCTAGCGAACGCTGGAACAGCGGCAGCAAGAATCCGCGAAAAAACAACTCCTCGAAGAATGGCGCCGCCAGCACGCCGAATGAGACTACGATGGCGAGCGATCCCTCGTCGCGAATCATTTCCTGTATGGGATTAGGCGCGGCCGGCGTTCGCAGCAACACTCCCAGTGCTGATACCGCCACGGCCAACAGCGGCCCTCCCGCCAGACTGAGGAGCGCGCCGCGGAAGCGCAGGGTCCACCCGAGCGAACTCCAGAACGGTTCGCCATGACGAAAGGAAACGATTAGATGCAGCGCGCCGGCCAGGAACACGTACATGAACAATTGAAACGAGAGATTCATGGCCGCCGTGCCCGAAAATGCGTGTGGCGCCACGGCGCGCGCCAAACGCGCCATCAACGCTCCTAGCGCGATGGACGGAAGGATCGCGCCCACCAGCAAGATCAGATCCTCGTAGCCCCAGATGGGCCCGCGGCGGGAAGGCATCCCGGTTTCTGGCAGCGGTGAGGTCATTGTGCCGTTACGGTTCGCCTTCAATCTTCGCTTTCAATGAGGGCCGCCGCCAGCAGCGGAATCATTAACTCATGATGACCCGTCACCGCGAACCCGCGCCCGCCGGACCTGGCATGCGGGCGCTCCACCACATTCACCTTAGGCCGGTAGTGTTGCAGAAAATCGAAATTCACGGTGGTGAAGTCCGCCAGCGGATGCCCCAAGTTGCGCACCACCGACACGGTCTTCAAGAACACTTCCGGCAACACCACGGCCGAGCCCACATTCAGATAGACGCCGCCCTGATCCAAACCTCTTACCAGTGAGCACAACAACCGGAAGTCGTGATGCGTCCCCGCGCCAATCGCCGCCCCGTCCGCCGCCGGATGCGTGTGCGGCGTATCCGTTCCCATGGCCACATGCACGGTCACTGGAACCCCGGCCCGGTAGGCCGCGGCCATAATGCTATGCGGAGCGAACGCGGGCTTGGCCAGTGTCTCCAGCCGCCGCCCCAGAGCCTCGCCGGTCCCGATGCCGTCGCGGACGCCGTCCACGATGGCGACGTTCATCTCGCGTCCGGTCTCTTCGGCCGCGCCGAAGCGCCCGTCCGGCAGCACGGCCTCCACGTCTTCACTGGTTTGTCCGGCGATGGCGATTTCAAAATCGTGAATGGACGCCGCGCCGTTCATGACGAATCCACTTACCCACCCGCGCCGCATCAGGTCGATTAGGATATCGCCCAATCCGCACTTCACCACGTGCCCGCCCATGCCCCACAAGATCGCTCGCTTCCGCGCCTTGGCCTGCCGCAGCGCGCCGATGACTCCGCGAAAGGAATCCGCCGCCAGCAATTTGGGCAGCGACTCCAGGAGCCCGTTCACGCCATCCCCTTTGCGATACGGCCGCGCGAAGTGTTCAATCCGTACCTTGCCGCCCCTGTCGTCGAGGGGGACCGTATTCAGCCTGTCGAACGACAGTGGCTGTTCCGTGTACTTGCTCATGCTGCCCGTCCGCTCCGCCGCGCTTTCTTTAATGCCTGCCCCGTATAGCTCTTGGCCGCTCGCAGTATCTCTTCCGGCGTGCCGCACGCCACCACGTTTCCGCCGCGCTCACCGCCCTCCGGACCCAAATCGATCACCCAGTCCGCCGTCTGAATCACATCCAATTGATGCTCGATCACCACGACCGTGTTGCCCAATTCCACCAGGCTGCGCAGCACGTCCAGCAGCTTGCGGATGTCTTCGAAGTGCAGCCCGGTGGTCGGTTCATCCAAAATATACAGCGTCTTGCCGGTCTGGCGGCGGCTCAGTTCTTTCGCCAGTTTGATGCGCTGCGCCTCGCCTCCGGAAAGCGTTGTCGACGACTGCCCCAGATGCAGATACCCTAATCCGACCTGCACCAGCGTCTCCAGCTTGGCGCGGATGGGCGGAATGTTTTCGAGCAGCGCCAGCGCGTCCTCTATCGGCGCTTCCAGAAGATCCGCAATAGATTTTCCATTGTAGTTTACCTGCAGGGTCTCATGGTTGTAACGGCGTCCCCGGCACACGTCGCAAGTCACGTAAACGTCCGGCAGAAAGTTCATCTCGATGCGCTTCTGCCCATCGCCCTGGCAGGCCTCGCAGCGCCCGCCTTTCACATTGAAGCTGAAACGCCCCGGCTTGTAGCCTCGCGCGCGCGATTCCGGAAGCTTCGAGAATAGGTCTCGGATATGCGTAAACACCTGCGTATACGTCGCGGGATTCGAGCGGGGCGAGCGCCCGATGGCCGCCTGATCGATCTCGATCACTTTGTCGAGCAAATCCAGTCCCGCCATCGACGCGTGCGCACCCGCCTGCGCGCGTGAACCGTAGATCTCTTTCGCCGCGGCGCGGTACAAGATGTCGTTCACCAACGTCGATTTCCCGCTGCCCGAAACACCGGTGACCGCGATGAAAAGCCCCAGCGGAAACTCCGCGTCGATGTTCTTGAGGTTGTGTTCCGTAGCCCCGCGGATGACGATCTTCTTCTTCCCGGGAGCCCTCCGCCGCTCGGGAATCGGGATCGCGCGCTTCCCGGAAAGATACTGTCCAGTCAGCGATTCCGGATTCGCTTCGATCTCCTTGGGCGTGCCTTGCGCCACCAGTTGCCCGCCCAGACGCCCCGCGCCCGGCCCCAGGTCGATGACAAAATCGGCGCGCTCGATGGTCTCCGCATCATGCTCGACGACCAATACAGTGTTGCCCAGGTCGCGCAGACTCTGTAGCGAATCGAGCAAGCGGTCATTGTCGCGCGGATGCAGGCCAATCGAAGGCTCATCGAGGACGTACAGCACGCCGCGCAGCTTGGATCCGATCTGCGTGGCGAGCCTAATCCGCTGCGCTTCGCCTCCGGAAAGCGTCGCCGACGAACGGTCCAAACTGAGATACTCCAGTCCCACGCCTTCCAGGAACTCCAGCCGGTGCCGCACTTCTTCGAGCGGACGCTGGCCGACGTGCAGATCGCGGCCGCTGAACTTCCAGCCGCGTACGGCTTCCAGCGCTCGCGCGATAGACATGCCCGTGAGATCGGCAATTGTCGCGTCTTTTACTTTCACCGCCAGGCTCGACGGCTTCAGCCGCTTGCCCTTGCAGTCCGGACACGTCGCCGGCGTCTGGTATTCCAGCAGCCACTCCCGTGTACTCGCGGTCACGTTCTCCGTCTCGTAATAGTGATCCAGCGCGGCGATCACTCCCTCGATCAGCGCCGTTTGCGACTTCTTGGGTAGCTTCTCAAACGGCTTCTGAAGCGGAATCTTCAGCCGCGCGGCCAATAGTTTCAAGTCGCCCGCGACGTACGCGGAACTGCCGCCAATCCCCAACGCCCCATCGAGCAACGGCTTGGTTGAATCCACGATCAGCTTTGCGGGATCCCACAACCAGCGGCTGCCCAGCCCGGTGCAAGTCTCGCACGCGCCGAATGGGCTGTTGAAGGAGAATGATCGCGGCTCCAGTTGCGGCACGCTCGACCCGCATTCCGGACACGCCAACTTCTGCGAATACAACTTTTCCGGACCGTCCACCTGCGCCACCAGCACCAGGCCGTTCGCCAGCTTGGTCGCCGTTTCAATCGACGCCTCCAGGCGTTTCTCCACTTCGGGCTTGACTAGCAGCCGGTCGACCACCACTTCGATCGAATGATTCTTCCGCTTGTCGAGCGTGATCTCTTCATCCAGCGCGCGCAGCACGCCATCCACGCGCGCCCGCAGGAATCCCTGCCGCGCCAGCTTTTCCAGTTCCTTCCTGTATTCGCCCTTGCGCCCGCGCACGATGGGCGCGAGAATCATCACACGTTCCTGCGGCCCCAGCGCCATCACTTGTTGCAAAATCTGCTGCGTGGATTGCCGCGAAATTTCCAGGCCGCACGTGGGGCAGTGCGGCACACCGATCGCGGCATACAGCACGCGGAGATAGTCGTAGATCTCGGTGATCGTGCCCACGGTCGAGCGCGGACTGCGGCTGGTGGTTTTCTGCTCGATCGAAATCGCCGGGCTGAGGCCGTCGATTGAATCCACCTCGGGCCGTTCCATCTGATCCAGGAACTGGCGCGCGTAAGGCGACAGAGTCTCCACGTAGCGCCGCTGCCCTTCGGCGTAAATCGTGTCGAAGGCCAGTGAGGATTTGCCGGACCCGCTCAGCCCGGTAATGACAGTAAGCGTATTACGGGGAATTACAACATCAATGTTCTTGAGATTGTGCTGCCGCGCCCCGTGGACCGTGATTTCCTTGAGCAAGTACCTCTATAATACCCGGGACAGTACACTCAATCACCATTTCGTGAAACGCATGCCGCCGCCCTCGCCTCCACAACCGGAAGACCGCTTAGTTCGCGCCATCGGACCGTGGGCCTTGGGCGCCAACGCGGTCAATAACACCGTTGGCGCCGGCATTTTCGTTCTGCCCGCCCTGGTCGCCGCCATACTTGGGCCCGCCGCGATCTTGGCCTACCTGATGTGCGGGTTCGCCATGGCACTTGTGCTCACCTGCTTCATCGAGATCGGGACCTTGGTGAGGCGCTCCGGCGGCGCGGTGGCTTATGTAGAGGAAGCTTTCGGCCCGCTGGTGGGTTTTCTCGCCTGGGTCCTGTACGGATTGACCGCCAGTTTGGTGGCCCAGTCGGCTCTCATCACCGTTCTGTTCGATACCGTGGCGGCCGTTTTTCCCGCGCTCGCGCACGGTTTCCCACGCGCCCTGGGCATCGCCGCGCTGTTGGGCGTGCTGGCCGCCGTGAATATCCGTGGCATTCGGCACGGGATGGGAGTCGCGGTGACCGCGACCGTTGCCAAGCTTGTGCCCTTGCTTTCCCTGGTTGCCGCCGGCCTTCTGGTGATGAATTGGAATGAGCTGGCTTGGACCGGCTGGCCTCCCGCGGCGAAGTTGGGCGAAGCCTCGCTGCTATTGATGCTGGCGTTTTCCGGCGCCGAAGTCGCGCTCACGCCCAGCGGTGAGATCCGCGATCCAGCGCGCACCGTTCCGCGCGCCATGTTCGGCGCCACCACATGCTTCATCCTGCTTTACCTGGCGCTGCAGATCGTAAGTCAGGGGATACTGGGCCCTCAACTTGCCGAAGAAACCCGCGCTCCGCTCGCCGCTGTCGCCGGCAAGATTGTTCCGGGTTTCGGCCGCGGCCTCATCCTTGTGTGTACCGCGATTTCGATTCTGGGTACCGTCTCCTCGGGCATCGTCACGCTCCCGCGCGCCATCTTCCTCGCCGCCGAGAACGGGATGATTCCGGCGAAGCTGGCCTCCGTTCACCCGCGCTACCGGACGCCCCACTACGCGATTCTCACCGCGGCCGTTCTATTCTTCACGCTGGCCGTCTCGGGAACCTTTCGCCCGCTGGCGATCTTTTCTAGCGTTTCCAGGCTTCTGATATACGCAACTGTGTGTCTAGGGGCGCTGCGCCTGCGCCTCACCCGCGAGCCCGTGCCCGGAGCCTTCCGCGCACCCGGCGGCCCGCTGATTCCGATCCTTGCCGCCGCGTCCGTGATGTGGCTCCTGCACTATTCCACCTGGAGGCAGATTGTGCCGTTGTCCATGACGGCGGCGCTGGCCCTCGGATACTATCTGCTGCGCCGGCGCAAGGGTACGCCTTAACTCAGCGCATGCGCAGCGCGGCAGCCAGCTCCTGATCGGAGCGCACGTGCCAGATGCGCGCGTCCAGCATATAGTGCGTGAACGGAATGCCCCAGATCGCGGCTTGTAACATCACGGACGGAAACAGAAATTGCGGCAGATAGCTCAGCACGAAATGGAATCCGATTGCCGCCGCCAGATACTTGGGTACGCTGGTGGCGAGCCAAACCGCCGCTCCGTTCCGTTCTTCGGCCCCCGGCTGCGTGTAGCGATTGTGATTGTGGAACCACATGAGCCGGTGATACTGAAAGCTGTGGAACAATCCCAGCGCGATCGCGGCTCGCACGATGCCATCTGCTCCGTAGTGCGAAGCATGCAAGAGGGCCAGCAGCGCAAGTTTGGGCCAGTTCATGGGTATTCCAGCGCCCAGCTTCCGGGCTTGCCGGGCGAGCCAGGTGGCTGCCAGCGCCACGTAGCCCCACACCGCCGCTGTTGCCAGCAACCCGCTAGGCCTCCATGCGGAAATCGCCGGCTGCGTGCGCAACACAAACAATCCCAGTGGTACAAACAAAGACGTCAGCAGGAACCAGCGGTCCAGCAGAAAATCCACGCGGCCGCGTTCCTGGTTCTTGGCCTTGTAGAGCATCATGAAACCGAAATGCTGTTTCACAATGTGAAAATGTTGCCAGCAGACGGCAAATAGAAAAAACAGTGCCGCGCCGCCGGTCCACGCCGCCGCCGGACCCGCCAGCATGAGTGGAAGCGGAATCCAAAGGAACCAACCCAGGCGCGAGCGTTCAGCCTTGTCGAAATAGGTGCGCGTAACGGTGGAGAGCACGTGCGGCCCGTCTACCAAGAGTAGCCAGAACAGCATGATGGGCAGAATCGGCGCCCCGGCCGCCAGCAGGCCCAGCGCCAGGTATCCAGCCAGCGACGAGCCGATGAACCAGATCAAATCCTGCTCACGGGAAATGATCCAGCGCGCAGGCTGCGCGCCGGCCAGGGGAAGGCCGGTTTGTGGCGACAGAGTTGCCGATCTCATGGCTTTCTCTTGCTTAATCGTAGCAACCCTGGCAAAGGTTTAGATCCGATGCATTACCATTGAGCACATGTCCCGTGGGCTTCTCCGGACTAAGAGCATCGACGCCCTGATTGCGGCCAGTGAGAACCCCCACGCGCGTCTGCGCAAGTCCTTGGGCCTGTGGAGCCTGGTGGCGCTGGGACTCGGCTCCGTCATCGGGTCGGGGATTTTCACTTTTACTGGAACCGCCGCGGCGGGGCTGAAGTACGAATACCCCTCCATTTTCAAGGCTCCCGTGCTGGATCTGATCGTGAGCGGCAGCAATGCCGTCGGCACGTTCGGGCGGCCCGGCGCGGGGCCCGCCATCTCATTGTCTTTCATCCTGGTTGCCATCGCCTGCGGGTTTTCGGCGCTCTGCTATGCGGAACTGGCTTCCATGATTCCTGTCGCGGGTAGCGCCTATACCTATGCCTACGCGACCATGGGCGAACTCTTTGCCTGGATCATCGGATGGGACCTGATTCTGGAATACGCCGTCGCCAATATGGCCGTCGCCGTCGGTTTCGGCGCCTATATGAACGACCTGCTCGATAATGCTTTCGGTTTCCATCTGCCGGCCCAACTCTCCGGGCCCGTCTTCGCCGCGGGCAAGATCACCGGCGCCTGGTTTAACCTGCCGGCATTTTTGATCATCCTGTTGCTGACCTGGATCCTGGTGCGGGGGGTGCGCGAGAGCGCCAACGCCAACGCTGCCTTGGTGTTCATAAAAGTGACCGCGATTCTGCTTTTCATCTTCGGCGCGGCCAAGGCGGTGAACTCCGCTAATTGGCATCCTTTCATGCCCAACGGTTTTTCCAGCGTATTGGGCGGCGGCGCCATCGTATTCTTTACTTATATTGGATTCGACTCGGTTTCCACGGCCGCCGAGGAATGCGAGCGGCCGCAGCGCGACATGCCCCTCGCCATTCTGATGACATTGGTGGCGTGCGCCGTTTTGTACGCCAGCGTGGCGCTGGTGCTGACCGGGATTGCGCGTTGGGATACGCTCGGTAACGACGCGCCCGTGGCCAATGCGCTGAAGGCCCTTGGATACAACCGGCTGCGGCTGGTGGTGACGCTGGGCGCGCTGCTGGGCATGATTAGCTCCCTGTTGGTGACGCAGTACGGACAGGCGCGCATCTGGTTTGCGATGTCGCGTGACCGCCTCCTTCCCGACGTTTTTTCGCGCGTGCATTCGCGTTTCCAGACGCCTCACATCAGTACCTGGATCGCGGGCTTCGTGGTCGGTATCCCCGCCGGCATATGGGACATCGGAACCCTGGGCGATCTAACTAACATCGGGACGCTCTTCGCCTTCGTGGTGGTCTCGCTGGGTGTGATCCTGTTGCGCCGCGCGCAGCCGGAGCGGCCCCGCGGTTTTCGCGCACCCTGGGTCCCTTTCTTGCCGATTCTGTCGATCCTCTGCTGCCTGCTCTTGATGCTGAGCCTGCCGCTGGAAACTTGGGTTCGTTTCGTGGTTTGGCTGGTGATCGGGCTGGCGGTCTACTTTCTGTATGGCCGGAAGCGGGTGGCGCTTGACTAAGAAAAGCAAGCGGCCTTTTTCCCGTTTCTCAAAGAACACTATCCCGTATTGCTGCGCCGCTACCGGGAGCGCTTCGAGCGGAGCGCCTTTCCGCGCGGCGACTACCCCGCAACCATCCGTGAGCGGCTGGATCGCATCCGGCGGCGCTACGGCCTCCAGGAAGCCCAGCCCCAGGTCGAGCCGGAACTGTGGCCCCAAAATCCGCAATTAATTAACGCTATTCTCGGAAAGTGAATCATGAGGCCTACATGCGCATGGCGCTGGATCTGGCGCGCGAAGCCGACTGCGCCGGTGAAGTGCCCGCCGGAGCCGTGGTGGTCCTCCAGGACCGCGTGATCGGCCGCGGACGGAACGCTCCCATTGAGCGAAGCGACCCGACCGCGCACGCGGAAATCCTTGCCCTGCGGGAAGCCGCGGCTGCAATCGGTAATTACCGTCTGGAGGGTGCGGCCCTCTATTCGACTTTGGAGCCCTGCGTCATGTGCGCCGGGGCTCTGGTGGCCGCCCGCGTGGAGCGGCTGGTCTTCGGGGCGCGGGATCTGCGCTTCGGAGGCGTATGCAGCAAATTCCGGCTGGCGGATTCCGAAGTTCTCAATCACCGCGTGGTGATTGAAGAAGGGGTGCTCGGCGCCGAATGCGCCGAGCTGATACGGAACTTCTTTGCGTCGCGCCGTTAAGTTCAGGCCGAACGGGCGAGCGGACTCGGGAATCTCAGTTTCTGAGAAGCCGTGGCCGCTTCGCCGCCGTGCAGCGTGGTTGCGCTTTGCGGCCCAATGCGGGAAGGGCCGTGGAAGTATTCATCCAAGGGGAACAACGGGTATGGTTTCAGCTCGCGAAACACGCGGCCGAGTTTTTGCTCGATCCGGTAGATGGCATGGAAGAAATTGCCGCGGTCGATTCCTAATTTGCGCGCGCATAATTTCCAGTCCGCGCCGAGCAGAAAATGATAGCGAAATAGCCGGTATTCCTCATCGCTGAGAGACCTGCGCGATACTAGACAGAAATCCGCAATATATTCCTCTTCTTTCCGGCCCCACGTCGAGGGACGGCTGCGGCCTTGATGAGCCTCCAACGACACGCGGCTGACGTACTTCTCCTTCTGCATGTTGTTGACAAAACGGCCATAACAGATGCGGAAAATTGAGCGCAGTACACAATTACAAGGGGAGAACGTCCCTGTTTTCCCAAGCCGCAATCCGGAACCGTGGCATTGCGTGCAGTTGTGCATGGCGAGCGCTAGTGTTTCTGAACGAGTCCATTCCATGTAGTTCTTGCTTCCTCTTTTACCGGGTGGTCGGCGCCCCCAACCAAGCCGGCCGGGGGGAGCCGTTTGGGTATAGTACTACACTGCTGTCCGGTTATGGTCCGAGGGATTCCCGCTAACTAACTGAACAGTAGATAGA
>CAMAVI010000073.1 GCA_945861625.1 Candidatus Sulfopaludibacter sp. SbA3 | reverse complement strand
GCGGCACACCCCGACCGCTTCGTCCGCCGGCCCCCAACCCCGCTGCCACTTCCCAAGGAGGTCTGGATCAACAAACCCCTCAACTCAGACGAAAATACTCACTAATCTCCGTTCCGGAGTGTCTCAAAGTCGTTGACACGCGCCGTGCGGCACGGGGTAGGCCCCAAAGAAAAGCTCAAGGCTTTTTGGAAACTCTTGGGACGCGAAAAACTGTTCTTCATCAACGGGAGTCTGGCGGTTTGTAGCCTTAATAATTGACCGAGTTACTTCTTCGTCTTTAGTGGCGATGAGGCGGATAGGAATGACGACACTGTCATCCAAATCAGCCCTCTGTCCATACAGAACATTGCTGGTCTGGCACCCATTAACGATCTGGTACTCTTCTATTCGGAATTTGTCGCCAGTACGCTTAAGATCCCGAGCAATAACAGTAACCCCATTATTCATCAGCACGAAAAGATTCTTCTGTTGCGAATGCAAGGTGTCTTTGATTTCTCCATTTACCTTGTTTTGTTCTCCCTGCCAGTCGCGCACGTTGTCAAAAAACAGCCTCACCATGAGATTGCCGCTGTCATCAATAATGATTTTTTTGAACTCGGTCCATGGGAGGAAACCAAAGTATGCCTCCTCCACATTGGGGATCTCTGGCTTTACCGTAACCTGACTTAGGAAGTTGAACTCGCTCGATACTGAGTTCTTGGTCCTCCTATATAGCTCTTGCAGGCGATCCGCTCCAATCGGCTCGAACTCAACGATGCTAAACAATCCGGTTGCGGACAGGTCAGCCTTGGCGGCAGTAATTCTTGCTTCTGGAACTTGCTCTCCGGTCCATTTCCCTGTGGTGACGTAATAGAGCCTACAAACAGGATTTGCTTTTTTGAACTTGCTGCCGTACTTGTATATTTCTTGGACGATCTCAGCAATGGCGGCCACCTTCGTGTTTCTCTTGAGCTTTGGGGACTCGCTGAATAAATCTCGACACCCAAACCCAAACGTTCCAATCTTGGCGCTGTCAAAACCGGATGTAGTCTCCGCCTGAAGAAGCATGAAAACGATGTCTAGGTGTCCAGCGCTTGAGTTGATTTCCTTAAAATCGTCGATGTCTGTTACGAGCGTTCCATTCACAAGGATGGCTACGGCGTCAAGGCCGGTATCTCCCCCATCCTTCGAGTTCCCATCGTCCCCAACTACCAGCTCTGCCGTATCGAATGTTTCTGGGTGCTCTCGCTTAATGACCGCATGGCTGGCAAAATGCTCAAACCGCTTACTTACGCTAAGGAGCGTGAGTTGATATTCCTCGGAGAATTCATTCAATAGAGATTCTGTAATCTTGTCCATTGCTGTGCGGCCTCCGGTGACCTGAAACCGCCGAGCTTCTACCAGGCGGCTATTCAGCATACCACCTCTGATGAGTCAGGGTAGTTATTGCCCTCGTTAGAATCGATTTGGCTTGGACGGAAGACAATACGACCGAGCTTGCAAATGCTGAACTGGATCCGCTTGAGGGGCCTAACACCCAAGAGCGCCACCGCTTCAGTTGCCGTGGAATTGAAGTTGCTGCGCAACCATTCGGCTGGCACGCCTGCTCGATCACCTTGACGCCAACGCCTCACTCGTGGGAGGCAATTTGGCGATGGTTCGACGACTGGTTCGACATCGAGGAACGGCGCCCCCCGGATGATGCGGGTTTCGGTGGCGTTGTGCACCGTCTCTCAAAGCTCGACATTCACGAAGGAAGCTGCCAATTGCTTGTCGATTTCGGATCGGCCCCTGTCTCTGCAGTCACGGAACTACTTGCTGGATGTCGATCAGGAGGAGTGGAATCCGCAACGCTAGAGTAAGGTCATTAACGCAAACGTCGGCACGACAAACAACCGCATCAATCCGATTACGAATCGACGGAATCATCGCCCGCGATGCTAAGCGAACGGAATATCGACCTCGGCAAAAGTGCCGGGAGCGGCGGCATTGACAGCCGCGACCACTAATTGAACGTGCGGTTCTATGAGTGGCCAGTTCCCTTTGCCAAGCACCACGATCGCTATCTTGCGAGTCGAAAGATTCTGCTGGTACTGCATGTTTTGGTCCGTAGTCAGGAGTACTTCAAATCCGTCGTCTTCCGCCGCCTTCAATAAATCGCCATTCCGGAGCTCGTCCCAACCTTGTTGAGCTGCTGTGGACACACTGTGGCCGCTGAGAAAACGCCGAAGCGGGACAGGCGTCGCCTGGTCGAAGAGAATACGCATTTAGGCTGCGTAGGCTGGAGGCCGATCCAAACTACGAGCCGCAAATGCAATGACGGCCTTCACTTGCTCACGGTCAAGCCCGTCAAACCATTCCATAATGTCGTCAATACTGGCGCCAGCTTCTATGTTCTCGAAGATCGCTGAGACGGGCATGCGAGTGCCCTTTAGCACCCATGCTCCGCTCATCTTGCCGGGCACGCTTTCCACGGCGGGGCATTGAGACCAATCTAGGCTTGCCATGAGGACCTCCACTCCCTAGAGTACACCGCGAAAACCCGTTCTAGCATGGCTCCAAAGTGGATGGGTGTGCGACGCCAGCGTTGTGGGTTGGTGGAATCGGTTTATTGTTCCGTTAATCTGAGTGTGATATTACACTCAGATTAGGGAGGGCCATACATGGCCGATTCGCTATCAGAGTTGGAAGCGGGACGCTCCAAGATTCTTCGCCAGTTCGGCACGCTCGGCGATCTGCGCTCAGGCTCAATCTGCGCGGTGGTTAGGCGCTGCGGAAAGGCGGGTTGCCATTGCGCCAAGCCTGACGATGCGGGACACGATCCGCAAGTGCGGCTGACGCGGAGAGTGAACGGGAGGACCGTCGCGGAATCCTTTCCGACGCCGGCGGCCTGGCGCAAGGCGCAGGCCGAGATCGACGAGTACCATCGGCTACAGCGGCTGAACACGGAACTGATTGAGGTAAACGAGAAGATCTCCAAGCTTCGTCCGCTGGCTTCGGAGGAGGGATGGACGGCGCAGGAAAAAAAACGGCTGCTGCGGTCCATGAGGAGGTTGCCCGCGAGATAGATCAGTGGTTGCGGGTGCTGTTCAGCGCTCAACGCAAGACGGGACACGTCGATCTGGAAGCCGTCGAGATGCTGGTGCGTGCGGGCATGCACCGGGCGGGAGCGGCAGGCCTGGCGGCGATGCTCGAAGTACCGGCCCCGGCGGCTGAGCACCGAACCGTGCCGTGCCCTTGCGGCGAGCAGGCGCAGTATCAGGGGCTTCGCTCCAAGCCCGTGTTAACGGCGGTGGGAAAGGTGGCAGTGTCGCGTCCTTACTACTGGTGCAGGCACTGCCATCAGGGCCAGTTCCCCGCCGACGTCGAACTGGACATCGAACATACGGAGTTGTCTCCGGGCGTTCGGCGCATGTTGGCGGTGGTGGGTTCCGGCGCGCCCTTTGATCATGGTCGCCAGCAGGTAAAACTTCTGGCCGGATTGGAGGTCACCGCCAAAGCCGTCGAACGCACCGCGGAGACCATCGGCGAGCATGTCGCTGAAGGCGAACAACAAGAAATTCAACGCGCCGTCCAGTTGGATCTACCGGTGATTATCGGCGAGCCCATTCCCATCCTATACGTGCAAATGGACGGCACCGGAGTGCCCGTGGTCAAGAAAGAAACCGTGGGCCGCAAGGGCAAAACCGATGGCCAGCCAGCTCATACGCGCGAGGTCAAACTCGGATGCGTATTCACGCAGAAAGGGTGGGATGAGGAAGGCTATGCTCTGCGCGATCCCGATTCCACCACCTACACCGGCGCGATCGAAACCGCAGAAGCGTTCGGCAAGCGCCTTTACACTCAGGCCTGGAATCGTGGCTGGAACCGCGCCGCGAAGAAGGTTGTCATTGGCGACGGAGCTGAATGGATCTGGAATCTTGCCGATCAACACTTTCCCGGCGCAGTGCAAATCGTCGATCTGTTTCACGCGCGCGAGCACTTATGGGACCTGTCCCGCAGGCTATACCCGAATGATTCCAGCAAACAGAAGGCGTGGATGAAGGTGCATCAAAAACGCTGGCTCGACCAGGGCAAAATCGAGAACCTCGTGGCAGCGCTGCGCTCCCTCTCCTCCACCCATGCCGAAGTGAGGGACAAACTCCGCACCGAAGCCGACTACTTCGAGCGCAACGCTGCCCGCATGCGCTACCCAAACTTCCGCCGCCAACACCTGTTCGTCGGCTCCGGTGTCATCGAAGCCGCATGCAAAACCGTCATCGGCTCCCGCCTCAAACAGTCCGGTATGTTCTGGACACTCCGCGGCGCCAACTCCATCATCGCCTTGCGATGTTGCCTCCTCAACGGAAGGTTTGAAGATTACTGGGAGACCCGTCGTGCCGCTTGATCTCAACTTCTATGTCGCGCACCCAAAGTGGATAGATCGCGCAAAACGGCACAGGGTAGAGTGATCGATGGCAACGGAAAAAGCATGGCACTTTCCATTTCCTTAGATTGCTGCGGCACCCACGGGATATACGCTGGAAGAACAACGAGATGCGAAAAGGGTTTACGAGAAAACCGAAAGCGGACGAGCCCGCGACGCCGGGCAAGAACTACATCACTCCGGGCGGGCTGCAGCGTCTCCGGGATGAGCACCAGTTCTTGTTCACCAGGGAACGCCCGGCCGTGACGGAGGTGGTGGCGTGGGCTGCCAGTAACGGCGACCGGAGTGACAACGCCGACTATCAGTACGGCAAGCGGCGGCTGCGGCAGATCGATGGGCGGATTCGCTTTCTCAGGAAGCGGATGGAAGCCGCGGAAGTGGTGGACCCGGAGACTCCGAGAATGGGGCCAGCCGCCACGAGAGCATTCTTCGGCGCGACCGTGCGCTATGCCAACGCCGCGGGAGTGGAGCGAGTGGTGAGCATCGTGGGCACCGACGAAGTCGATCTCGACCGTAACCACATCAGTTGGGTGTCGCCTCTGGGGCGCGCGTTGCTGAAGTCGGCAGCAGGCGATAGCGTTGTACTCCAAGCGCCGGGCGGTACAGAATGCCTGGACGTGCTGGAAGTGCGTTACGAGGGCATTGCAGTGGAACCGTTCCGGGAGCCGCTTGGATCCGAGTCTTCGTCTAAGGGGCCCTCTCGCCGACCCATTCCAACTGACGAAGGTTAACGAGGCGGCACACGAAAATTCCACGTCACGAGCAAGGACGAATTGTGAGCCGACGAGGGCTTTCGTTCCGCTATCATCCCACCCCATGCGAGGATCGCTCGCATGCAATGAGTACTGTTCGCCCAATCCGCGCTCGTATGCGTTCAGCCACTCCCGAGAAATGGCGTTCGAGGAAGTTGACCGGATTAGGAACGGGAAGCCGGCTTATCACCGGCGATACTGCCAGTCAGGCACTTGGTCGTATCACACGCATAGCGCGGAAGTGCGGCGTTAGCAGCCCAGGCACGCCGGCGGGTTGGACGTTCCGTGGACACCGATCAACACGGATAGGAAAGCGAAGGCAGCAACTATTGCGCTGGTTGAGGGTTGCGGTTGGGCAGAGCGGATCGGCCCTGGACGAAGCGGCCGGCTGCGCGGGATACTAAAGACATGGTGAAGTCGGTTGAAGGGATCTACCGCAACGGGAAGGTCGAGCTCGTCGAACCCCTGGCGGAAGCCGAGGGCTCACGAGTGATTGTGACATGGGTTCATCACGTGGGTTCACCCCCAGAGACGGTGGACCTTCGCGAGAGAGGCATAGGCGAGGGTCGGGCTGCCGATCTGCGCCATCGCTTAGCCGCGTTTGCGGAAGATTGGGATCGGCCCGAGATGGCTGTCTACGCTGACCTGCCGCCGCGGTGAGATCGTTCTGGTGCTGTTTCCGGACTCCAACTTGCGAACGTCAAAGCGGCGGCCTGCATTGATCGTGCAGGCGGACAGCCTGGGAGCGGATTTGCCCCAGACAGTAGTTGCGATGATCACGAGCAACATGGCTCGTGCCGGACACGCGAGCCGTGTGATTGTGCGGGCGGGCGGGCAAGGTGCGGAGGGATCGGGTTTATTGACGGACTCGGTAATCATGACCGACAATCTCGCCACGATTCACCATTCGGAGATCGATCGGGTCATCCGGGCTCTTAGCATGATGACCGACGTGGATGCGGCGCTTCGAACAACCCTGGCATTGTAACTACGTAGTGAATGCGACGACACGGCCGCGCAAAGGCCGCTGACAGCCGCCCCCTCTCTCAAGACGCCCGCAATGCCTCTCGACACTCGAGTTAGGCCCGCCAAAGCCGCGGGCGTATGGGGTCCGCGAGCATGCGCGATGATAGTAGTACGTGTCTTCACTCCCCTCGGTAGTCCCCTCAGTCGTTATCGTCGGCCGGCCCAACGTCGGCAAGTCCACGCTGTTTAACGCGATCATCAAGCAACGGCGCTCCATTGTGGGCGACGAACCCGGGATCACGCGCGACCGCATCCAGAGTGAAGGCGCGCATCGGGGCCGGCCGTTCTATCTGATCGACACCGGCGGCATCATCCCCGATGACGAGGAGATGATCCCGGCGGAGATTTTGAAACAGGCCAGGGTGGCGCTCGATACCGCCGCGCACGTCATCTTCTTAATCGACGGCCGCGCCGAGATCACCGGCAGCGACCGCGATCTGGCGCGCATGCTGCATAAGATCGGCAAACCGGTTTCGATTGCGGTGAATAAGATTGATACCCCGAAGAGCGACCCGCTCAAACACGGGTTCCACTCCCTGGGGTTTGAGAACATTTTTCCGGTATCGGCCGAGCACCGCCTTGGACTGGAAGACTTGCTCGATCACGTGACCGAGGGTTTTCCAGTGACGGTGACGCCGCCGGAAGCGGAGGCAAACGCGGACGGAGAGGTGGAACCCGAGGGCGCCCGTCCGATCAAGGTCGCCATCATCGGGCGGCCCAACGTGGGCAAATCGACACTGCTCAATGCCCTGATCGGAAGCGAGAGGTCGATTGTCTCGCCCATTGCGGGCACCACGCGCGATGCCGTCGATGAAAAGATCACCGAGGGCGGTATCGACTACATCTTCGTCGACACCGCCGGCATCCGCCGTAAAGGCAAGACCAAACTGATGGCGGAAAAGTTGAGCGTCGTGATGGCGCGCCGCCACCTCCGCATGTGCCACGTGGCCATTCTGGTGGTGGACGCCAGCGAAGGACTGATGGCGTTGGACGCGACCATCGCGGGCTACGCGCACGAGGAAGGCCGGGCGCTCATCCTGTGCGTGAACAAGTGGGACAAGGCTCCCGCCAGCCCGGACGGAGCGAAAGGCAAGAAGAAGTTCGTCGAAGACATCCGCGACCAGTTCAAGTTCCTGGATTACGCGCCGGTGGCATTCGCATCCGCCGAAAAGAAGATGGGCACGCGCGCGCTGATGCCGCTCATCAAGAAAGCGTATGAGGCCGCCTCGCGGCGCGTCAGCACCGGCCAACTCAACCGCTTCGTGGCAACGCTCAAATGGGAATACGACATGAAGATCCATTACGTGACGCAGGCCAACGTCCGCCCGCCCACGTTTGTGGTATTCACCGACAAGGCCGCAAAGATGCACTTTTCCGCCGAGCGATTCCTGATCAACCGGCTGCGCGAGAAATTCGACTTCGCCGGCACACCCATCACGATTACGTCAAAACGGCGTTAGTGAGGCTAAAATAGCAATTATGCAGTTCCCCGCCTCGTATCGCGAGAAGCTCCTTTCCACGATTGAGACCATCGACACTACGCTGGTAGCGCAGGCGATTGAATGGATGCGGGAAGCCCGCGAAGCCAAGCGCGCTCTTTTTGTCGCCGGCAACGGTGGGAGCGCCGCGACAGCCGCCCATTTCGTATGCGACATGGTGAAGGGCGCGAGCATGGGCCAGCCCACGCGCTTCCGCATCGTCGCCCTGGGCCAGAATCTGCCGACTCTGACGGCGTATTCCAATGACGTGAGCTACGCGGACGCCATGGTGGAAGAACTCAAGAATTTCGCGCAGCCAGGTGACGTATACATGGCTATCAGCGGTTCGGGAAATTCTCCGAACGTCGTGCGCGCGATGGAGTACGCGAAGGAGTTGGGCTGCCGGACGATTGCCTTGACGGGCCGCGACGGCGGCAAGCTGGGCCAACTCGCGGAATTGAACATTCATGTGCCGGAACCCCACATGGGGCGCATCGAGGACGCGCATCATATTATTTGCCACATGATCTGCTACTGCTTCATGGATCAGGAAAACGGGAAGGCTTGTTAGGCTAGTCCAAGCCTAGGCGGACATCGGGATGACCCTAGCTCGCCAAATACGCACGCAGGCTCATACTCAAGCCGGGCCGGACGATATTGAACTCAGGGCAGGTGCCCTCACAAACCAATCATGAAGGTTAACGATCCCAACCTTTCCCCGGCAGGCGCAACCGGAGCGGCTCATGCGCGCGAAACGGCACGCGCGAAAGCCGCCGAGCGTTCGGCCGTCGCGCATGCCGCGAACTCGGCGTCAACTGGCGCATCCGGCGACGACGTCCATCTGTCGGAGCTGGTGCGCAGTCTGCGCTCCCTAGCCGCCGAGTCGCCGGAACGGCAAGCCAAAATCGAGCATCTCGCGCGTGCTTACGCGTCGGGCAGCTATAAGGTTGATGCGGAGGCTACCGCGTCGGCCATCATTCAAGAGTCCACCAACGGCAACGCGCGGAGCTAACCATGCTCTCCCAAATTAAGCGTGCCCGCGGGCACTTGGCGGCCGTGCGCGCCCAAATGCTCTCTACCTCGCCTGAGGAAGTAGAGCAGTGCATCCCGGCATTACACGAAGCGATCGCGTGCTTGCGGGCGGTCGAGCCCAGGCAGGAGCTTGCGGGCGAGCTCCGCGCCCTGCATTTCGAGTTGGGAGTAGTAAGCCGCCTGGCGCAACACGGCGCGGAGTTCTATCAGAACTGGGCCCAGGTGCTGGCGTCTGCCGCGACGGGTTACACGGCTGCGGGCAACGCGGCTGCGCTGACGGCCGCGGGCTCGCTTTCGGTGAAAGGCTGACGGATGGGCGGCCTATTTACTTCGCTGCTGAACGCATCGGGCGCGTTGCAGGTTTACGGGCGCGTGTTCAACGTGATTCAGAACAACGTTACCAACGCACACACTCCCGGATACGTCCGGCAGGACCAGAGTCTGGTGGCCGAAGCTTTCAATCCAGCGGAACACCTGCCCGGTGGCCTGTTGGCCGGCCCATTGCTCAGCGCGCGATCCCAATATCTGGAGCGCGCGGTACGTTATCAACAGGAACTCCTGGGGGCGTCCCAGCAAAAAGCCGCCGATCTGGCGCGCATCGAACCGCTGTTCGACTTATCCGGGAGGTCCGGCGTCCCCGGAGCGCTCAGCAGATTCTTCGATAGTTTTTCGCAATTGAGTGTGAATCCGAACAATGTGACGGGCCGGCAACAAGTGATTGACGCGGCCTCCGGCGTCGCGCAGGCGTTCCATGAAAACGCGCTGGGTATTACACAGGTGTCGAATGATCTCGACACGCAGGTTCGTTCCTCAGTGGATGTCATCCAGCAGGCCGCCAAGGAAATCGCCGACATCAACCGGCACTTCCGGGCCAGCGCGGACGCCACGCAGGATGCCGGCCTGGATGCCCGCCTGCACGCGGCGCTGGAAAATCTGTCCGGGGTGGTGGATTATTCCGCGCTGCGCGCGGCCGACGGCACCATCAGCGTGTACGTGGGCGGGCAGACGCCGTTGGTGATCGGCGATCACTCTTATTCCGTTACTGCCGATCTTGCGGGAACGCAGGCGCTGATTCGGGATAGCCAGGGCAACGACATCACCGGACAACTCGCCGGCCGGGGCGGATCGTTGGGCGCATTGCTGGAGGAGAAAAACACCATCCTGCCGGGATACCTGGCGAGCCTGAACAACATTGCCCAAGCTTTCGCGGACACCGTGAATGCGGCTCTAGCGCAAGGTGTCGATCTGAATGGGAACGCGCCAACCACGGACCTGTTCAGCTATTCCGTCGCGGCGGGCGCGGCGGCGAGCCTCGCCGTGACCGGCATTACGCCGGATCAGATTGCGGCGGCTTCGGCGGGCGCCCCCGGCGGCAATGGCAACGCCATCGCCATCGCCCAACTGGCCGGGCAGCCGGCTGTCAACGGCTTCACGTTTATCCAGGCTTACGGAAACCTGGGCAGCCGGGTGGGCCGCGACGTTTCCAACGCCCGGCAGGACCGCGAAGCTCAAAAGGATCTGGTCACGCAAACCCAGCAACAGCGGGCGGATGTGAGCGGTGTTTCGCTGGACGCCGAGGCCGTGAAACTGATGCAATTCCAGCAGAATTATCAAGCCGTGGGCAAACTTGTCACGGTTCTCGACGGCTTGACGCAGACCGTCATCAATCTGATTCCGTAGCAGATCATTCACATAGAAGACGCACATAGAAGACGCACATAGAAGACGCAATAGGAGACGCCATGCTATCCAGCCTTGACCCCGCGGCACAGCAATTCCTGAACACCTTGAACCGCATCGGCGATCGCATGGGCCGCGCGCAACGCCAGATCTCCACCGGCGTGAAGATTGCGCAAGTGTCCGATGCACCGGCGGCCGTCCCGTTGATTCTGGCTGCCCGCGCCAACGCAACGGCAACGGAGCAAATTCTGGCCAACCTGGGCCGCGTGCGTTCAGAGATCGACGCGGGAGAGCAGGCCCTGCAGAGCGCCGTGCAGGTGTTCGACCAGGTGCAGACGCTTGGTGCGCAGGGCGCTACCGATACGCTCACACCAGAAGGCCGCGCGGTTCTGGCTCAGCAGCTGGATAGCCTTTTGCAGCAGCTTGTGGGGCTGGCGGGAACTGCCGTGGAGGGCCGCTATATTTTCGCGGGCGATAGCGATCAGCAAATTCCTTACACGTACACGCCGGGACAACCGGTTCCGCTCAGTGCGTATCTGGGATCGAATTCCACGCGGCTGGCGCAGCATCCCAATGGGACTACGTTTCCCGTCGCGCTGACGGCCCAACAACTTTTCGACTCCGCCGATCCCAGCACGAATGTGTTCGCCGCCGTGCAAAATCTGAGTACGGCGTTCAAGAACAACGATATGACCGCGATCCGGACGGTCATGGACGGTCTCTCCCAGGTAAGCGGTTATCTCAACGGCCAGCTCGCTCAATACGGCAACGCGCAAAACAAAATCGCCGCCGCCACCGATTTCGGCAAGAACCTAAGAGTGCAGCTCGCCACGCAACTGAGCAGCATGGAAGATGCCGACCTCACGGAGGCGATTCTCGAGATGACCCAGGCGCAGACCCAACAGCAGGCCGCGCTCGAATCGCGGGCCCGGCTCCCGCGTTCGACGCTGTTCGACTACTTGGGTTAACTCCCGAATCCCGCGCAAAATTCAGCAAACCGCATGCTCACGCATGGCGGCTCGGAATCGGCGTTGTACGTTTACAGCCGCTTACCGAGCCGCGAGGGTCACTGAGCGGTAGGCAATCGCCATGGCGACGGAAACTAACTACCTGGGCTAACGCCCGAACCCGGCGCGCAACACTTTGCCGTCAGGATCGACAAGAGCCGAGACCGTCACGAATCCGGGCGCGTCGGGAGCACCGAAACGAAGGTCGGTCAGTTGCACGAACGTCCCTTGTGGCACTCGCACTTCCGTGGCGAATGGTGATTGCGAAAACTCGCTGAAAACCTGGAAGGAACGAGTCGCCAGCGCCGCTTCCATGGCAGGGCTGCGGGGAGCAGAGTGGTACAGCCGCGCGGACGCAGGATCGAAATCGCGCGTGAGATCCACTTGCGTCAACGCGGTGAATCCATCGCCCTCCACGATGCCGCGCCAGACCAGCGGATGCACCGGGTCCGGCAGCGCCGTGACCCGCAGCGGACGCGCTCCTACGTAGGAATGAGCCGACAACGTCTCCACGGCGCGTTGCCGCGCGAGCATACGCGCGGAGCCGAAAGCCAGGAACAACAGCAAAGCGGCCCAAGCGAATCCACGCCGGGCGGCGCCGGACTTGCCAATCCGTGACGATTCAGACAGCTTAGTTTCAAACAGCTTCGTCGCGAACAAGGCTCCGAACAGAATCGCCGCAATCCACGGATCGTAAAGGCGCACGATATCCAGCCGGAACCGGTGGTGGGAAAACGGCAACAACATCGGGACACCGTAAAACGTGACCCAATCCACCAGCAGGTGGCTGAAAACGGCGATCATCGCCGCCGCATGCGCGCGCCAGGAAAATTTCGCGCGCACCAGCAGCATCGGCAGCAGAGCCATGACCGGCATGAACAACAGCGTGTGCGTGTAAGTGCGATGGTACTCGATGTAACGCTGCGCATCGGTGAAATAGAAAATGCCATCAATGTCGGGAATGTTGGCCGCCAGCATCATCATGGCGGCGCCGCGCGGCGTGGTTTTCTCCAGGCCCAGGCGGGCGAGCATCAGTCCGATAATCGTGTGCGTGACATTTTCCATTTTCAGCGGCACGTGGAGGGCATGAGCAGGGTCAATGCGTCCGGGACGATTTCAAAACTGGCGGGCAGGCGGCCGCCATACTCGCCATCGAACTGTACATGGGCGTCACCTGAAAACTCGATCCGCTGGGCGCGCACTGTCCGCACTCCTGGCATGGACTGCGCTTGCCGTAAGAGCACCGCGGTCATATAGGCCGAGTAACGCAGAGGATTCGATCCGTGGAAGAGCACGACTTCAAAATCGTTACTGAGAAGCGACGCTCCGCCGGCGATTTGCATGTCTCCACCGTAATTGCGTACCCGCGAAGCCAGCGCGAACCCGCACTGGCATTGTTCGCCATTCACGCGCACCTGAAATTGCGTAACGGAGCGGAAGAACTGAGGAAACCCCGCCGCCCAGTACGCCAGCTTCCCGGCCTTGGCCTTCCAGAGCGGATTCACATTGGCCACGATGGTGGCATCCAGGCCGACACCGCCCATCATGAGGAAATAACGCGGTTCACTTCCGCCGCACACGCGGCCAACGGCAATGCGGCGTTCGATGCAGGTGCCCAGGCGCTCCACCGCACGCTCGATGCGGTTGCCGAGCCCCAGTTCGTTGCACAATACGTTGGCGGTGCCTCCGGGCAGCACAGCCAGAGGCACCCGCGACGGGATCAAACCGTTCGCCGCTTCGTTAATGGTTCCGTCGCCGCCCAAGACCAACACCAGGTCCGCGCCGCGCGCCACCGCATCGCGAGTCAACTCAGTAGCGTGTCCAGCCGCATCGGTAGCCAGCAGCGTGGGGGCGATGCCTAGGCTTTTCAGCGCGGCACTCTTCAGTGCATCAGTGGTACGTTGGAGAATGCGAGCGGGAGCCCGCCGGATCTTGCCCGCGGCGGGATTGTAGATCAGAACCGGCTGCTGATAGTTTGCGATTTCTTGAGTATAGCGCCCCCGTGAGTTCCATCTCCCAAAAAATCGAAACCTTGCGCGAGCAACTGCGCCGCCACGAGCACCTGTATTACGTGCTCGACGCGCCGGAACTTACCGACGCCGAGTACGATTCCATGATGCGCGAGCTGAAGGCTCTGGAAGACGCGCACCCTGAACTCGACACCGAGGATTCTCCGACGCGACGGGTCGGCGGCAAGCCGCGCGAAGGTTTTGTTAAAGTCCAGCACTCGTCGCCGATGCTGAGCCTGGACAACGCCATGAACGAGGCTGAGCTGCGCGATTTCGACCGCCGCGTGCGCGGTCTTCTCGGAGATGGCGAAGAGTTCCGCTACGTGGCGGAGCTGAAGTTCGACGGGTTGTCGTTGGCCGTGCATTACCGGGACGGCAAGCTGGCGCAAGCCCTCACGCGCGGCGACGGCACTACGGGCGAAGACGTCACTGAAAACGCAAAGACGATTCGTTCGATTCCCTTGCGCGCGCCGCCGGAAGAAGTGCGCGGCGAGGTGGTGTTCACGAAGAAGGCTTTTGAAAAACTAAACGAGGAACGTGCCGCGGAGGGCCTGCCGGTGTTTGCGAATCCGCGCAACGCGGCGGCCGGATCGCTGCGCGTGCTGGATCCCGCGATTACGGCGTCGCGCCGCCTGGAATACTTTGCCTACGTCCTGATTCCCCCTCCGCCCACGCAAACCGAAACGCTAAAGCAACTCAAGGAGATGGGCTTCCGCGTCGGCACACAATGGCACAGTTGTTCCGATATCGAGGCGTTGGTCGCGTTCTGCAAGGAATGGGAGGAGAAGCGCGATTCCCTGCCCTACGAGATCGACGGCGTGGTGTGCAAACTAGATTCCGTCGCCCAGCAGCAGCGCTTGGGCTGGACCGCGAAGGCTCCGCGCTGGGCCATCGCTTACAAGTTTCCCCCGCGCCAGGAGGAGACCGTCGTTGAGAACATCGAAGTCCAGGTGGGGCGGACGGGGGCGCTTACCCCGGTAGCGCATCTGCGTCCGGTCAGCATCAGCGGCGTCATCGTTTCCCGCGCGACGCTGCACAACGAAGACGAAATCGAGCGCCTGGGCGTGAAGATCGGCGATACAGTTCTGGTGGAGCGCTCCGGCGACGTGATTCCCAAAGTTGTACGTGTGGTCAAGCAAGGTACGGAGTCGCGGGCGTTCCGAATGCCCAAGGCCTGCCCGGTCTGCGACGGAGAAATCGTCCGCGCGGAAGGAGAAGCCGCCAGCCGCTGCATCAACATCAACTGTCCGGCGCGGCTCAAGGAGACCATCCTGCACTGGGCCGCGCGCGGCGTCATGGACATCGACGGCATGGGCGAGGCGTTGGTGGATCAACTGGTCGATCGCGGCCTCGTCAAGAATGTCGCGGACGTCTACGCGTTGAAGTTCGACGATCTGGTGAACCTGGAGCGCATGGGCGAGAAGTCGGCGCAGAAGGTGCTGGCCAATATCGACCGCTCGCGCAGCGCACCCTTGCCGCGCATCCTGAACGGGTTGGGGATTTCCTTTGTCGGCGAGCGCACGGCGCAACTGCTTGCCGAGACGTTCGGCGACTTGAAAGAGATCGCCGCAGCCACGGAGGAGGAACTCCAACAGGCCGAAGAAGTCGGCCCGAAAGTCGCGCAGAGCGTCCGCAAGTTTTTCGCGGAGCCGCACAATCAAGAGCTCATCGAAAGACTCCGGGGCGAGAAACTCTGCTTCACTCACGAAATCAAGAAGCGCGAAGGAGGGCCGCTCGCCGGGCTTACGTTCGTGCTCACCGGAACGTTTCCCAACCTTACACGGGACGACGCCAAGCAGCGCATCGAAGCCGCCGGCGGCAAGGTTTCCGGCTCCGTAAGCAAGAAAACGAACTATCTCGTAGCCGGAGAAGAAGCCGGCTCCAAGCTGGATAAAGCGCGTGAACTAGAAGTCGCAGTCATCGACGAAGCCCGGCTGCTGGAGATGATTGGGGGCGCGGCCGGATAGCGGATGCATCATTTTCTCAAAGTGTTGAAAGAACTGGGGCCCTTGGGGGTACTGGTTCTGTCGCTGGTGGAATCCGTGGGTATCCCCAACCCGGGGGGAACGGATTTCCTGCTCCTGTTCATGGCGGCAGCGAAACCGGAGAGCGCCGTGCTTTCGGCCTTCTACGCCGTCGCCGGGTCGCTGACGGGAAGCCTGTTTTTCTTTGAAGTCCTACATCGCGGCGGCGAAAGGCTGCTGACGAAATACACGTCCTCGGGGCGCGGCCAGCGCTTCCGGGCGTGGTTCCTGCGCTACGGCCTGATCACGGTGTTTATCCCGGCACTTTTGCCGATCCCGATTCTGCCGCTCAAAATATTCGCCGCCTGTGCCGTGGCCTTGGGCGTGTCGCGCGGGCGCTTCCTGCTGGTCTTGCTCGCAGCGCGCATTCCGCGCTATCTGTCGCTCGCCTATCTAGGCGCGAAACTGGGGGAAAATTCCGGACCGTGGCTGCGGGCCCACATGTGGTATTTGCTGGCCTTGGCGGCGCTGTTGACCATCGCGCTCAGCCTTCTGGCCCGTCGCTTGAACCGCGAAGCGTTACAATAGAAGTGAAGACTCCCTCATGGTTTCCGCTCCCACCATCGCCGAAGAAATCAGCGACCTCAAACGGAGCCGCAAAGCGGTACTCTTGGCGCACCATTACCAGGATCCGGAAATCCAGGAACTTGCTGATGCCGTAGGAGATAGCCTGGAATTGGCGCGGCAGGCACGCGACTTCCAGGGCGACGTGATCGCCTTCTGCGGAGTGTGGTTCATGGCCGAAACCGCCAAGGTGCTGAACCCGGAGCGTACCGTGGTCGCCCCCGACCGGGACGCGGGCTGCAGCCTGGTGGATAGCTGCCGGGTGGAAGATTTGCGGGCCTGGAAGCGGCAGAACCGCGATTACACGATCGTTTCCTACATCAACACGTCGGTGGAAGTGAAGGCGGAAAGTGATATCCTGTGCACGTCGCGCAATGCCGTGAAGATTGTCAATTCCATTCCCGCCGATCGGCCGGTGATGTTCCTGCCGGATATCAATCTGGGTAACTACGTAAAGCAACAGACCGGGCGGGAGAATATGAAGATCTGGCCGGGAGCTTGCATCGTGCACGCGACGTTCCCCGCCCGGCGTGTCAGCCAGGCTCGGGCACAGCATCCGCGGGCTCTGGTGGCCGCACATCCGGAATGTCCCGGCGACGTTCTGGCGATGGCGGATTTCATCGGGTCGACTTCGGCCATTGTGGATTGGTGCGCCGCGCACGACGCCGAGGAATTCATCATCATGACCGAAAGCGGCGTGCGCTATTCATTGGAAAAGCTGGCGCCCCACAAGAAGTTCTATTTCGTTGCCAATGAGCAGTGCAATTGCAGCGAGTGTCCGTACATGAAACGGAATACACTAGAGAAGTTGCGCGATGCTTTGCGCAACTTGGAACCGCGCGTGGAACTCAGCGAAGAAGTAATGTCCCGCGCCCGGTTGCCCATTGAGCGAATGCTGGCTGTCCAATGAAACCACTGATCGATACTTTCGACCGCGTCCACGACAACCTGCGCATCAGCGTGACGGACCGCTGTAACATCCGCTGCTTCTATTGCATGCCGGAGGAAGGCGTCAAGTTCCAGCCGCGCGAGGAAATTCTGAACTTCGAGGAGATCGAGCGCTTCGTGCGCATCGCCGCAACGCTTGGTGTCCGCAAACTGCGTATCACCGGCGGCGAGCCGCTGCTGCGCAAGGGTCTCGCCAAGTTGGTGCAGAGGCTTGGCGCCATCGAAGGAATCCAGGACATGGCGCTGACCACCAACGGCGTGCTGCTGGCCGAGCAGGCACAGGAGCTCTACGATGCCGGTCTGCGCCGGTTGAACGTCCATCTGGATACGCTCGACCGGGAGCGCTTCAAGCAGATCACCCGCCGCGACGACTTCGACCGCGTGATGAAGGGAATCGACGAAGCCCAGCGCGTGGGATTCACCACCGTGAAGATCAACGCCGTGGCCGTTAAGAATTTAGTGGAACCCGACATCGTTCCCATGGCCCGCTTCGGGCGCGAGCGCGGCATCGAAATCCGCTACATCGAGTTCATGCCCTTGGACGCGCAAGGCATCTGGGATCACGGCAAAGTGCTGCTGACTGATGACATGCTCGGCATGCTGACCCGCGAGATCGGGCCGCTGAATGTAATTCAGGATCAGGACCCGCGCGCTCCCGCGACCGAATTCGAATTCGCCGACGGCAAGGGCAAAGTTGGCTTCATCGCTTCCGTCAGTAAGCCCTTCTGCCTGAACTGCAACCGTATCCGGCTGACCGCGGACGGCCACTTCCGCTATTGCCTGTTCGCCGTCGAGGAGACCGACATCCGTACGCTGCTGCGCGACGGAAGCCCGGACGAAGCCATCGCCGACGCCGTGCGGGCTTCCGTGAAGTCCAAGTGGATCGGCCACCAGATCAACACCGCCAAGTTCGTCCCCCCACCCCGTCCGATGTACTCAATCGGGGGCTAGCCTCACAACCTGCTCGCGGCGCAGGTTTTGCTGACTCCCGTAGATCCGATTGACTGGAATTACCGTATTGTCTTTTGTGAGGCTACTCCCACACAGGACCCTGATCGGCGTGATTCTGGCATGCACTTCCGTGGGCGCGCAAGCGCTGGCGGTAACGGGCCGCGTTCTCGATATGCAGGGGAAGCCCGTTGCTGGGTCGAGCGTCCACCTGCTGCTGAACGCTGACGATGTAGCCTGGACCGAGACCGGCGCGCAGGGGGAGTATCGCTTTGACGGGTTGATTCCCGGAAGTTACTTACTGCGCGCGGAGTCCCCGGACCTGGCTGCCGCGACCCGCGGCTTCACTGTCGCGGAGGGCCAGCCCTCCGTGCCAACATAGCTGAGACACTCCTCGTTCCTTAATTACAGTGCAGGGCGAGAAAGAATCTCTTACACATGAACAACCATAAGGTTCCCGCGCTTCCGCCAGCGGTTTTGCTGCCGGTGGCACGTAGGGAGCACGAGC
>CAMAVI010000072.1 GCA_945861625.1 Candidatus Sulfopaludibacter sp. SbA3 | reverse complement strand
TGCTGGCCGCCACCAGACGGCGGGCGTGTTCGTCCAGATGCGGCCACATGCCAGCAAAGTACTGAGCAAGTTGGGCATCGGTGTCCATCTCCAACGTGATATCACATCAAGATGGTAGATGTAAAGGTTATTTATTTACGATGCCTAAGGCATCAACGCTCCCTTGTGTCCCCTGTGATTAATCGCGATCCTTGCTCCCCCCGGCAAGTTGGATATCGAGTACAACTACTCCGCCACTCGCTCGCGACGGGCTTGGCGCTTGACGGACATAGCGTCATCCGCGAATCCCCCCCGCCGCGCCTTGCGGCCCAGTGAGGGCCTTCGTTACGCTGGTCACAGTGGTCCTGGTGCAGCAATGATCGTGGGGACAGGTGTGGACATCTGCGAAGTTCCGCGCCTGAAGGCGGCCATCACGCGTCACGGCCGCCGCTTTCTGGAGCGCGTCTTCACGGACCACGAAATCGCCTACGCCGAGAGCAAGGCGAATCGCTACGAGCGTTACGCGGCCCGCTTCGCGGCCAAGGAAGCGGGAATGAAAGCTCTGGGCACGGGCTGGCGCGGCGGCATCGCGTGGAAAGATTTTGAAGTGGCCAATCTTCCCTCCGGCCGCCCCACCCTTCGCTTTCATGGCAAGGCTGCTGAAATCGCGGCGAAGCTCGGTGTGGCGCAGGTGGCGCTGTCGATCACACACACCGAGGATCAGGCTCTGGCCATGGTAATCGTAGAGGCTGGGGCTTGAAGCTCGGGCACTGTGCGTAAGTCCTATAATTTAGGTAAGTCCCATGCGGAAGCGGTATCTATTCTGGTCCGGCATCGCGTTGCTGGCGATCCTGTCCGTGCTGGTGGTCTGGCAGGTTTCCTTCACGTTTGGCGACTACGGTCCGGAAAACGCCGCGCAGACATTCGTTTTCTGGGCTATTTCCACGCTCATATTCCTACTGACGGTGACGCTCGGCTTCATGCTGTTCCGCACCGCCGTCAAACTGTATTTCGAACGGCAGGCCAACCGCGAAGGCTCGCGGATCAAGACGAAATTGCTGGTGGGCGCGCTGGCTCTCAGCCTGTTGCCGGTGGTCTTTCTGTCCATGTTCAGCTACGTGATCCTGAACCGGAACGTGGAGAAATGGTTCAGCCGTCCGGCGGAAGGAATTCGCGCGGATCTGGTGCAGAGCGCCAACGCCCTGGCGGGAGAAGTGCAGGGCCGCGCCAACGCTCTCGCCCGTTGGGTTGCATCCCTTCCGGAAGTGGCGGAAGGAACGGCGAGTTATGAGCGTTTGTGCCGGGAAAACGGCATCACGATGTTGGAGCTGACCGCTCCGGGCTCCCAGCCCAGGGTGGTCTGCCCGCTCCAGCCGGGCGCCGGCAAACTGTTCACGGCGACCGCCCGCTTGGGCCGCGGGACGATCCGTTTGGGAGTGCGCCCCAAGGTGGATCTGCAACGGACGCAAGACGAAATCGACCGCTACATGGTGGAATACGCACAGTTGGCCGGTCAGAAAAAAAATATCCGCACCCTCTACCTTCTCTTCATCGTCGCCATCGCTCTGTTCATTCTTTTCGTCGCCACCTGGATCGCCCTGCTTCTCTCGCGGCAAATCATCTCGCCGATTTCGGCCTTACTGGTAGCAGCCGCGGAAATCCGCAAAGGCAACCTGGGCCATCGCGTCCGCACCAAGGCCATCGACGAACTGGCAACCCTGGTGCGCGCATTCAACGAGATGATGCAGGAGTTGGAGGCTAATAGTCATGAGCTCGAAAACCGGCGCCGCTTCACGGAAACGATTCTCGAGAGCATTCCCACCGGCGTGCTTTCGCTGAGCGCCGATGGCCGCGTCCAGCGGGTAAACCGGGCGCTGCAGGGGCTCTTGCCGCCGGAGCAAGTGGAGCGCGCCGCGCAACTCAGCGACCTCTTCTCAAAAGAAGACACCGCGGAAATCCAGTATTTAATGAAACGCGCCCGCCGCACGGGCCTGGCTGCCGGCCAAATCGATATTCAATCGCCGACGCAGGTTCTGCATCTGGCCGTGACCGTTTCCGCGCTGCCCGCGCAGCCGCCCAACGAACAAGGCTTCGTCGTGGTCTTGGAAGACACCAGCGAATTGCTGCGCGCCCAAAAGGCCGCCGCCTGGCATGAAGTGGCCCGCCGCATCGCGCATGAACTCAAGAACCCGCTGACACCCATCGCGCTGAGCGCTGAGCGCATCGGCAGAATTCTGGATCGCATGGGGGATCATGACTCACCCTCCGCGCACACCCGGCAAGTCTTGCGCGAGTGCGCGCGCACGATTTCGCGCGAAGTGGAGTCGGTCAAAACTCTCGCCGACGAATTCTCCCAGTTTTCCCGCTTTCCCGCCGCCCAGCCCGTGCCGTGCGATCTGAACGAAATCGTCAAGCATGCCCTGGCCGTCTTTCTTGGACGCCTCAATGACATCGATCTGCGAGTGGAATTGGCCCCCGATCTTCCTCCGGTCAACGTCGATCCCGAGCAGTTCAAACGCGTAGTAGTCAATTTAGTGGACAACGCCGCCGAAGCCATGCGCGATGCCCTGGTGAAGCGCCTGCTGTTGCGCACGAGTCTGGCCGCGCCCGATTCGATCGAATTGCTGGTGGCCGATACGGGCTGCGGGATTTCCGCCGAAGACAAAGAAAAACTATTCTTGCCGTATTTCTCCACCAAGGACCGGGGCACCGGCCTGGGCCTGGCCATCGTCAGCCATATCCTCTCCGAGCACGGCGCTCGCGTGCGCGTGGAGGACAACCGGCCCAATGGCGCCCGCTTCTACGTGGATGTACCCGCTACCGTGGCAGCGGAAGCGGAGGCGGAGGCGCGCGCGTGAAGACCACGCGTGTCCTTATCGTCGACGACGAACCCGGAATTCGCGAGTCACTCGCGGGTGTTCTCGAGGACGAAGGCTACGTTTGCCGGGCCGTGGAGAGTGGCGCGAAGTGCCTGGAGGAACTGGCCCGGCAGGAGTACGACGTCGTGTTGCTGGACGTTTGGATGGAAGGCATGGACGGCCTGGAAGTCCTGGCCCGCATCCAGGAACTGCCGTTCGAGGAACACCCCGAAGTCGTCATCATTTCCGGTCACGGAACCATTGAAACAGCGGTGAAGGCGACCAAGCTCGGCGCATTCGACTTTCTGGAAAAACCACTTACCATCGAGAAGGTTCTGGTGGTGCTGAACAACGCGGTGCAGCAGCGCCGTCTGGAACTGGAAGTAAACCGCTTGCAGGACTCCAGCGACGCCAAGCTGCGCATTATCGGAAACAGCGTTCCCATGAAAGCGCTGCGGCAGCAGTTGAGCCTGATGGCGGCCACCAATGGCCGCGTGCTGATTTTCGGGGAAAGCGGGACCGGGAAGGAACTGATTGCCCACGCGATCCATGCCGCCAGCCCGCGCGCGCATGAAACGTTCGTGGAAGTGAACTGCGCGGCGATTCCGGAAGAGCTGATCGAAAGCGAGCTCTTCGGCCACCGCAAGGGGAGCCTGGCCGGCGCGTTGGATGACAAAGTGGGGAAGCTGCAAAAGGCCGACGGTGGAACGCTGTTTCTCGATGAAGTCGGCGATATGTCGCTCAAGACCCAGGCGAAGGTTCTGCGGGCGCTCGATGAGCAGCGGTTCGAGCCCGTGGGCGCGAGTGACTCGATTCAGGTGGATGTGCGCGTGGTGGCTTCCACCAACAAGAACCTGGAAGACGAAATCGAACGCGGAAATTTCCGCGAAGATCTGTTCTACCGGCTGAACGTCATTCCATTCTTCGTTCCCCCGCTGCGCGAGCGCATCGAAGACGTCCGTTTGCTGGCCGATTATTTCTTGCGCGAATTCACGACGGCGTACGGGCGCAAGCCTAAAGAGTTGACAGAGGAAGCGTTGCAGACGCTCGAAGCCTATCCCTGGCCCGGCAACGTGCGCGAGTTGCGGAATCTGATGGAGCGTATCGTCATTATGAATCCGCAAACCGGCATCGACGCGCGCCACATCCCGCTCGACCGTTCGCGACGCGCGGTATTTGACCGCCCCATGGAACGTTTCGGCAGTCTGCAGGAAGTCCGGGAGGCAGCCGAGCGCGACTACATTCTGAAGAAACTGGAAGAGGCCAAGGGCAACATTACGCGCGCAGCCGAATTGCTGGGGCTGGAACGCAGCCACCTGTACCGCAAGATGAAGGCCCTGAGCATCGCCCCCAAGGAATGAGCGCGACCCGATCACATTCTCCTCCCACGCTTCGCGCATTGACCGGTATTTTCCTGCGCGTTGGCAACACCACGTTCGGAGGCGGAGTCCCCACCATCGCGGCGTTACAGCGCGAATTGGTCAGTCAACGCCGCTGGCTTTCTCCGGAAGACTACGCGCTGGCATTTTCTTTGTCGCGCGTCACGCCCGGCACCAATGTCATTGCGTTCTGCGCGGCGGTGGGCGCGCGTATTTTAGGATTCCGGGGGGCTCTCGCGGGGGCACTCTCGGAAACTGTGCCTTCCGCCATGCTCGCCATTCTGATCACGCAGGGCTACGAGAGCTGGCGCACTAGTACGTGGGCCATGGCCGCCATCGCAGGCACCATCGCGGCCGTCGCGGGGATGATGTGGTCGAGCATCTGGTCTCTGGTGAGTCCCCAGTTTCGCGACCGGGCCAGTTCGGTCCGTGGCGTCGTCATCACGCTCGGAGCCTTCCTTGCTGTCTCCCACTTGGGATTGGGGCCGCTCACCATCATCGGACTTGCCGCGCTGGTTGGACTTCTGTGGAAGGAGCCGGCCCGGAAATGAATCTGCTGTTGGTCTACATCCTGCTTTTCAAGGCCGTGATCACTTCCTTCAGCGGGATGTCTTCGTTACCCATGGTACGCGACGATTTTGTCACCAAGCGGCATGTGCTGACGGATCGCCAGCTCAATACGGCTATCGTCGCGGGGCGCACCGGCCCGGGGCCCAACGGACTCTATCTGGTTAGCGTCGGATACTTCGCAGCGGGTATGCCCGGGGCGATTGCAGGCCTGATTGCGCTGATTACGCCGGCGTTCCTCATCATTCCCATGATGAGCTGGATCGGCCGCTATGCCAACCAACCGCGAGTACGAGGCGCCATTCGCGCGGTGATTCTCGCCAGCGCCGGCCTGCTGATCGCGGCGTCGATCCCGCTCACGATGGATGCCGTGACAGGACCCTTCGCCGCCGCCGTGGTCGCCGTGAGTTTTTTCATTCTCACGTTCACGGAAATTGAAAGCTGGTGGGTGATGGCCGGAGCGGCACTGGTGGGGTTGGCGTCGCAGTTAGTTGGCTAGCAGCCGCTCCACGGCCGCCCACACATCCGCCGCGACATCCGTCTCGCTCCGCGACCCATCGATGAGCTTCACCCTACGCGGTTCGTCCTCGGCGAGCTGATGATAGGCGGCGCGCACTTTGCGATGGAAGTCGGTGGATTGCTCGTCGAGCCGTGTCTCGACGTCCCGCGTGCGCTGGTTCCGGCGATGCGCGCGGTCCAAACCGGTTTCGACATCGATGTCGACGATCATCGTCAGATCGGGGACCAGGCCGCGGCACGCGATGCGGTCGACTTCATAGACCAGCTCCGCGCCCATGCCGCGCGCCGCGCCCTGATAGACCAGAGTCGAGTCGGTAAAGCGGTCACAGATGACGATGCGGCCTTCTCCCAGCGCGGGGAGAATCGCCTGGTCCACATTTTGCGCGCGGGCCGCGAACATGAGCAGCAATTCCGCCGTCGGGCACAATTCCTGGTTCTTGGCATCCAGCAGCACGCGGCGGATCTGCAAGCCGATCGGCGTCCCACCGGGTTCCGCGGTCTCGAGCACCTCGCGATTCGCCGCGCGCAGGCGCTTACCGAGCAATCGTAATTGCGTCGATTTGCCGCTGCCCTCCGGGCCCTCCAACGTGATGAACAGACCGCGCCGAATCGTAGACAGGCGCCCGTGGCTAGTCATAGACAAAGTGCAAAACCTTTTTCAAGTCTTCCCAGGCTTCGCGTTTGGCGTCCTGATTGTAGGGCCGCAGCAAGTAGGACGGATGATACGTCACGAGCAGCGGAATGTCCCGCCACGAATGCCACTTGCCCCGCATACGGGTGACGCCGTCTTTGGTCGCCAGCAGCGCCTTGGCGGCCGTGGCCCCCAGCGCGCAAATGGCTTTGGGCTTGATCACCATCAATTGGCGGAACAGGAACTGGCCGCAGATTTCCATTTCCTCCGGAAGCGGGGTACGGTTCTCCGGCGGCCGGCATTTCACAACGTTGCAGATGTACACATCCGGACGGTGGATGGGAATGCCCTCCTTGGCCGCCGTGTTTTCGATCATCTGCGTCAGGAGTTGGCCCGCGCGGCCGATAAACGGCAAACCCTGTGCGTCTTCATCAGCGCCCGGACCTTCGCCCACAAACACCAGCCGCGACTGTTCATTGCCGGATCCAAAGACGATCTTGTTGCGTTGCTGGCACAATCCGCAGCGGCGGCAATCGCCGATATCCTCGCTAATCTTGCGCAACGTATCGTCCGCGGGTTGCAACGCCGGCAACTCAACCGGAACCGGCAATGGCGCTGCTGCTTCGGCTGGCACAGGCGTTTTCACGGTCTGGTTTTTGGTAGCCGGCGTGCGCCGGTAGACATTTTTCACACCGAGATCCTGATAGAAAGTAAGGTACTGCCGGAGCTGTTCGGGAGTCATCGCTCAATCGTCATGGGTTCAAGCGTCAACGCGAAGCGTGCAAAGCCAGGCGCACGCGCAACGCCTCATCCAGAATTCGCCCCGCGATAGCGCGTTTCGAGGCGCGTTCGACGGGAATCGTCTCGCCCGTGCGCGTCACCAAAATCACTTCATTGTCGTCGGACTCAAAACCCGTCGCCCGTACTCCGGCGCTGGGCTGCGAAACGACGTTACCCACGATCATGTCACAGTGTTTCTGCTCCAGTTTGCGGCGCGCCTCGGCCACCAGGTTGCCGGTTTCCGCCGCGAATCCAATCACCAGACGGTCACCCTTGTTCGCGCCCACTTCGGCAAGGATATCCGGGGTGGGTTCCAGATCCAGCGACAGCCGCGCCGCGGTTTTCTTTACCTTCTGCGCGGGAGCGTTGACCACATGATAGTCGGCGACGGCAGCGGCCTTGACGACAATGGTGGCTTCCTCCAGGTAGTCCATCACAGCCTTGCGCATCTCGAGCGCCGTGCGCACGGGCACCATCGTCACTCCCTTGGGAGGTGCCAGATTCACCGGCCCGGAAACCAGCACCACGCGCGCTCCCCGCGCGGCGGCGTCCTCGGCGATGGCGTATCCCATTTTGCCACTGGAACGATTACTGATATAGCGCACGCCATCAATGGGTTCCTGCGTGGGTCCGGCGGTTACCAAAATCGTCTCGCCTTCCAGGTCTTGCCGCGGCTTCTTCGAGCGGCTGGCGGTCAGCACCGCCTCGGCGATGACCTCGGGTTCAGCCAAACGCCCCGGGCCGATCACGCCGCACGCCAGCAGCCCTTCCGCCGGTTCGACGATCACGTGGCCACGCTCGCGCAACTTCGCCATGTTGGTTTGCGTCGCCGGATGATGCCACATGTTGGTGTTCATCGCGGGCGCTAACACGACGGTACCCGTGAAAGCCAGATAGGTGGTGGTCAATAAATCGTCCGCGAGGCCGTTGGCAAACTTGGCGATGAGATCCGCCGTCGCCGGAGCGACGACTAATAATTCATGTTCTTGCGCAATGCGGATGTGATCAATCGCCCTGGAAAGCGTATCTTCCGCGCTCGCCGCGGAAAACAGGTGCGTGTGCACCTTGCGCCCAGTGAGGGCGGCAAACGTCAGGGGGCGGATGAATTCTTCCGCCGCGCGAGTCATCACCACGTCAACTGTGAAGCCGCGCTCCATCAGGGCGCGGGCCAACTCAGCCGCTTTGTAAGCAGCAATCCCTCCGCCGACGCCCAGCGCGACGTTCATCGCTCGATGCCTCTACTTAGATCTCTGAAATTTCCTCGGCCGTCTTGCCAATCGCGGAATCTTCGTAGGGCACCAGGCCGCGCCGCACTTCTTCCATGGCCGCCACGGTAGGCTTCTTCGACGTCGTGGGCAGCACGCTGCGAGCGCCATTCTGTAACTGGCGGGCTCGCTTGGCCGCCACGATGATGAAGCGGTAGGCGCTGGCTTCCGGATCATCGGGAATCACGTTCTGGGCGGTTTGTTTCAGATTGCTTTCGGCCATATTGCTCTGCTCCGTTTACTCTCAGAAAGGGCTAGAAGAAAGTTTCCAGTATCGGACGGATCTCATTTTCCATCCGGTCGCGCCGGCTGCGGGTCGCTTTCACGATGGACACCAGTGTATCCACGGAAGCCGCGACTTCCCGGTTTACCAGCACATAGTCATACAACGTATAATTCCGGATCTCCTCGGCAGCATCATGCAACCGCCGCAGGATCACTGACTCTTGGTCCTGGCTGCGCGCCCACAAGCGCTCTTCAAGAACCTGCCGGCTCGGCGCCAAAACAAAAATCGACACCGCGTCCGGGAGTTTCTCCTTTAATTGTCGCGCACCCTGCACATCGATGTCGAGCACAAGGTCGCAGCCATCGGCCGCCGCCCGGTCCCGCTCACTCACATGCGTACCGTAGTAATTGCCGAAGACTTCAGCGTGTTCCAGGAATTCGCCCTGGGCAATGCGGGCCTCAAATTCGGCGCGGGAAATGAAGTAGTAATCTTCGCCATCCCGTTCTTTTCCACGGGGATAGCGGGTTGTGTAGGACACCGAAAAACGCAAGTTGGTCACTCGGCGCATTAGCTCGCTGACCAGGGTGGACTTACCGGAACCAGAGGGCGCCGAAATGATGAAAACAGTAGCGCTAGGAGGAGGGTTCATTCCAGATTCAGGGACTGCTCTCGAATTTTCTCAATGGCGGCCTTCGCGCCCAAAGCCAGCTCGGTGATTCGCATCGCCGGTTCGCCGGAACCGCTGGTCTTGGATAGGATGGTGTTGGTTTCGCGGTTCATTTCCTGCAACAGAAAATCCAGCTTCTTGCCCACTTCCCCGCCCGCCTCCATGAGTTCGGCCACTTGACCGGCGTGAATCTTCAGGCGGGCCAGTTCTTCTCCGATATCGCTGCGATCGGCGAGCAGCGCGGCTTCCTGCGCCAGGCGCTGCGGATCGATCTGGATTCCTGCCGCAAGATCCCGCAGGCGATCGGATAGCCGCTTCTGAAAATACTCGCGGGCGCCTTCGCGTAACCGTTCCATTTGTTCCGCGACTTCACCGATGTGAGTATTGTGGGTGCGGACATCAGCCGCCAACTCACTCCCTTCGCGGGAGCGAAAAGCGTTGAGTTCCCGCAATGCGTTTACAAGCGCCTCTTGCAACACGGCTTCCGTACCTTCCGGAAGGCCTGTGTCCTGGGCTTCCTCCAGCATCCCGGGAATGCGGAAGGCGGCGTTCAAATCCGGCTTGGAATCGAGACCGTGATATTTCGCTTCCGTGCGAAAAATTCGCAGGTACTCTTCGAAGACTTCCCGGTTCAAGGCGAGAGCGGAGGCGCCGCCGGAGCTTTTGGGCCCGGAGCTCTTGGGCAATGACACGCGCACTTCCACGTGCCCGCGCACGACATGCAACTTCACCGTGGCGCGAATCATGGCCTCAAACGGATCCAGCGCCGAGGAGGATTGAATGACCAGATCGAGAGCGCGATGATTTACGCTCTTCACGCTGACCATGAGCTCGCCTTGTTCCAGAGGCCGGCGCACACGTGCGAATCCGGTCATACTGCGCAAAGCGGTACCCATAGAGATTTATCTATTATCGATGATCCAGTAACGACGATGCGGGCCCTAGGCGTCCGCTTCCAAAAATTGCATGTCGTGGAGGCGCTGATAGATTCCGCCGCGGTTGATCAGTTCGTCGTGCGTGCCGGTTTCGGCGATTCTGCCGCTGTCCATGACCACAATCTTGTCGGCACGCCGTACCGTGGACAGCCGGTGCGCAATAACGATTACCGTCCGGTGCGCCATCAGGTTCTGCAGTGCACTCTGCACCAGGCGTTCGGATTCGGTATCCAAGTGCGACGTGGCTTCGTCCAGGATCAGGATGGGAGCGTTCTTCAGCAGGGCCCGCGCAATCGCCAGCCGCTGCCGCTGGCCGCCGGAAAGCTTCGTGCCCCGCTCGCCGATGATCGTGTCATAGCCCTGCGGTAGGCGCAGGATGAACTCCTCGGCCATGGCGTTCCGCGCGGCTTCGCGAATCTGCTCTTGCGTTGCGTGACGCAGGCCATAACCGATGTTGGCCGCCACCGTATCGTTGAACAGAAACGTATCCTGCGCCACGATGCTGATCTTATCGCGCAGTGAGGCCAGCCGAAGATCGCGCACATCGCGTCCATCGATGCGCACCGCACCGGACGTGGCGTCATAAAAGCGCGGCACCAGATTGGCGATGGTGGTCTTGCCGGCGCCGCTCGAACCCACCAAGGCCACTACTTGTCCGCGGCTGACCTCGAGATCAATCTCATCCAGCTTGAAGCCGTCGGGAACGCTGGGGTAACGGAAGCCGACGTGGTCGAACTGAATCGACTTTTCAAAGCGCGCCAGCTTGGCCGCGCCCGGCTTCTCTTTGACGTGTTGGTCGCGATCGAGATACTCGAATACTTTCTGCGACGCTCCCAGTGCCTGCTGGAAGATGTTGTGGATACCCGTCAAGCGCTTGACGGGCTCGTAGAACATCAGCAATGCGATCACGAAGCTGGTGAATTCGCCCGTGGTCATGGCGCCGGATTTGATCTGGGTGCGGACATACGTGAGCAGTCCCACAATGGTCGCCGCGCCGAAAAACTCGATCACCGGGCTGGCGATGGCCTGCTGGGCGACGTAACGCAAATTGCTGTCGCGCAGCTTCTCGGCCCGCGCGCGGAAGCGGTTCGATTCCACTTCCTCAGCCCCAAACGATTTCACAACCTGATGGCCTGTAAGCGTCTCCTGCAAGACCTGATTCAGTTCCGCGGCATCGTCCTGGGCGCGGCGAGTGCTACGGCGGATCTTCCTGCCCAGGCGCAGGGTCGGCACCAGAACGAATGGCAATACGGTGAGACTCACGATGGCCAGCCGCCCCTCAATCTGCAGCACTACGGCCAGTAATCCCAGCGCCGAGAAACTCTGGCGTAGCCAGTCCGCCAGAATATGCGACAGCGCGACCTGGATCTTTTCCAGATCGTTCATGATCGAGGACATCACGCGCGCCGTCGAGTTGGCTTCAAAAAAGTGAGCGTCCTGATGCACTACGCGGTCAAAAACCGTTTGCCGTAAATCGGTTACCGCCGAATAGCCAACGTAATTGATCAGGTAGTTGGCGATGTAGTCACACAGGCCCTTGATGAAGAACACGGCCAGGATTCCTGTCGCCACCATGGTCCACACATTGTGGATGGCGGCGGGCATCAGGTCGGAAAGGTACACAGGATGCCGGAAGATTGGGATGGTGAACAACCGCACCGGTGCCTCGGCCGAAGCGGGATCGAGCACGCGATCGAAGATCGGTACAATTAACAGCGCGGTCAGCGCCTGCGCCGCTCCGACGCAGGCCATCAGCACAACGGACGCCAGCAGGTGGGGCGTGTAGGGCCGCGAATAGCGTAACAGGCGGGACAGTTCTCTCACTGTGTGGTCCTCACCAGGCTCTCCGCCGCCGCCGCAACTTCCTCCAGCGCGATCTTGCCGATCGGCCCTTGCGATGTCAGCACCCGCGCTTCCGTGCGCCACGGCGCCCAGGTTACCGGGTTTGACGGGCCAAATAGCACCACCACGGGAACTCCGAAAGCGGCCGCTATATGCGCCGGGCCGCTGTCGTTGCCTACAAACAAGGCAGCGCCGGACATCAAATTCTTCACGTCGCTCAAAGCCGCGTTGCGAAACACTTGGAATTGCGAAAACGCGGAAGCATCGTCGGCGGGTCCCGCCAGAATCATCGGCTCCAGCCCCTGCGATTGCAGTTGCGCCGCGAGCGCCACAAAGCGGTCCCGCGGCCAAGCCTTCGAAGGCGCGGACGCGAACGGATGGATCACTACATACGGCGGATAGTTCGGCTTGCTACGCGCCACCAACTTCGCCCGCGGAATTTCCGTACGCGGAACACCCAGCCAGAACATGGCGGATGCCAGATGCTCGGCGGTATGCACGGGCCTTTCCTCGCCCAGGATTTCCTGCGCTCGAGGAATCTTGTGGGTGTAGACAAAGCTGAACTTGTGATGGCCGAAGCCAACTCCATATTTCGCGCCGGAGGTAGCAGTCATCATCATGCTCCGGGTGCCCCCGTGCAAATTCAACGCAAGATGCGGGTGGCTAGGCTTCTCCGCAATGACATCCACATCGGGATTGTCTTCGAAAATGCCCGCAAAACGCGGCTCCACGATCACGGAGACATGCAGATCGGGACGGTGGGCTTTGAGAAGAGCCAGGGCAGGAGTAGTGAGAACGCAGTCGCCGAGCGACCGCAAACGAATCACTGCGATCCGGGAGCGTGGGGGAAGCCGCTCCAGCAAGTTCTCCATTTTTAGCGTGACGCCTACTCCGTGCCGCCTAATCGCCGTCTAATCTTCAACGCGGGCTTCATCGATCAGCATCACGGGGATGTCGTCGCGAATGGGGTAAACCCGCTTACACTTGACACACTTCAGGCCATTCTGGTCTTGCTTTAACTCGAGTGCCGCTTTACACAACGGGCAGACGAGGATCTCCAGCAGATCCTTACTGATAGCCATAACATCTGTCAGTGTAGCAGGGTCTAACTGGTTCTACAGCCGGACGGCTTGCTGCAGGGTAAACGTCAGACGGGTTTCCGAAGGAACACGAACGCGCTGCCCCTTGGTGGCCATCTGGGCGGCCGTACCGGCGCCAGCACCAGCGCCAGCTCCAATGGCCGCGCCTTTGCCGCCTCCGAAAATCCCTCCGATGATGGCGCCGGCCGCGGCCGTGCCGCCGATCACCTTACCGCTGCGGGCCGTACGGGATCCGCTTTCCTGGGTAATCGCCGTGGTGTCGATTTCGACCTCACGGCCGTTCACCTTTACGGAAGCGATATCCAGCGTCAATATCGTCTTGCCTGCGAGCTTACCGGATTCTTTGTCGTCCACGAGTTTCACGACCACATCTGCCCCGCGGGGGACTACGATGGCACCATAACTGTCTGTAACCGGCTCGTCCATGGAGGCTTTGAATGTCTGCCCTACGGTGTCTCGCTGGGAATCCACGCTATCCACCATACGGATGGTGAACACGGTCCCCGTGGGAATGGTCCGTTCAGCGGACGCCAACTGCTGCCGCGGGGCAGCCGGCGGCTCGGGAGGGGTGCGCAGGACCGGAGGCGCTACCGCCGCCTGCGGGGCATCCCCGAAGGAAATGCGCGTGATGTCGCCCAGTGAGTAGGTCTCCACACGATCGCCGACGGCGATGCGAACGCTCCTGGCGTCGCCGCCTACGAACGATCCACTCACCGAATGTCCGTCGCGGAAGGTGACCGTATCGGCCAGCGCAAGGCTTGCCAGTAATCCAAGGCTAGCCAGCAATAAAAATGGGGTTAATATTCGCACAAAGTCCTCCTCAAAATAATAGATGCGTCCCGGCCAGCCTGCGTTTCAGCTGGCTCGCTGATGACGGAACGTTTCCAACAGCATATTGGCAATCTGCTTGCCGTTTTCATAGGCTTCTTCGTAGGCGGCGCGGCGCTCCTCGCGCGTGAACCCATAACCGAGCCGGTACAAGCGTTCAATGGACAGTCCCACCGCGAACGTTCCGGCGTAAGCAATAGCCGCCTTGGGGATCAGCCCTCCACCAAATGGAACCTTACCAATCAGTTCGCGGGCGATGGCTCGCCAGCCGAAAGACCCGGCAACAATCGAGGCAATTTCGGAGCGTTGCTCGCGATACCCCAGGGGACGGTCGCTTGCGGCGGCCAGCATAAAGGCCATGCGGATCTGATTCACGGTCAAAAAAACAGTATCGGAAGCAAATTCACCCACCGCCCACCCACCGCCCAGGGGATCATCGCCAGGCTCGGGATTACGTCGGGAATCGCCGTCGCCAGGCAAAATAGAGCGTTTTCCTTGGCGATGGAGCGGATCACACGATGAGCCGCCGGCTTGCGGAACGGATACAGCCGTCGAGCCAAGGGCAAGGTCAATTCCGGGTGGGCACGCAAAACTTTCCGGATGCAGGAATCCGGCGATTCGGGGTCCAGGGAAAAAGCACTGGCTGGACGCAGGATCGAAGAGTCGTAGATTTCCACGGCGCAGGACGGACCGCCGCCCCGGACGAGCATCCGCATTGCCTCCGCGCGCCGTTTAGGAGAATAATTCGCCGGAGCGAAGTAGGATTCCATCTGCCCCAGAACGTCGGCGGACGGAGCCACGATTCCCACGCGAACGGGCCGCTCGGCCTCTTGCCGCAACTCTCGCGGATTCAGCGTGGAAAGCGCGTGCTTAATTTGGCGAAGCACAACAAGGGGCATGTCTTGTCAAGTAGCTACGTGCCGGAATTCGTCTTCCCGGGAGCCCGGAACATTACCTTAAGCTCCTGTCTCCATTGTATCCCGAGTCCGACTCTTTCCACTGGGATATTCGGGTGGAAAAAACCCAGTACCGTTTCGTTGGAGGGATGGAACTCCAGGGCGGGCGCCACCAGCAACAGCCGCGGCGGGTCGATTCTCAGCGCAATCCCCGTAAAATATCCCCGTTCGGCAATTTCCCCCCGTTCCAGGTGCCATTGGACCCGCATCCAATAGTCCAACGCCTGCAACGGCAGGTGAATGTCCTGATCCACCTTAAGCTCGATCACCGCGAGCCGCCCGTCGCGATCCGCGGCCAGCAGGTCGATGATGCCTCGGTCGCCTCCGGCAAATTCCGTGACCTGACCGTAGACAGGCTGAGTATGGAGCGTGGCATCCAGAGACTCGATGTCTGAGCGGATGCGCGCCTCAAGCAGAGCTTCGGGCTGGCCGGGACTAGGTTCGCGGTGCTTTCGGCGCCCGCTGCCGCCGGGAGCGAGCTTTGTGTCCAGGTTCGTGTAGTCCAGCGGATCCACTTGCTGCTCAAAGCTTGCCCCGTCATGGACGAAAACCAGGTAGCGGGCCGCCTGCGGATCGAGAAAGCGAACGCGATGGCAGAGGTGGTTCTCCTTACCGGCAGGGACAAAAATGGCCAGCGCTTCCAACGCCAGTTTCGGCTCACGTCGCCGCAAGTAGTCCAACCAGATCAGGCCGAAACTGAGCGCCTGTTCGGGAAACGGCGAGTCCTCCACCACACCGATGGCCGCTATCGCCGTGCGCCCCCGCCGTAGAAGGGCGCGCGGATACACGGGAGACAGGCTGTGGTGCAAGTCCTGTTCGGTGCTGAGTTCCACCAAGCGCCAATCCGGGAACTGTCTGTGCAGGGATTGCCGGAAGCGTTCGCGGTACTTCAGTCGCGCGCCTCTGCGAGCGGCTTCCCGATGTATCGTGCGATCCAGATCGACCAGGGTCAGCGTGCCCGCGGCGCCACCGAAATGCTCGACTTCGAGTTCCAGACGCCCTGGGCGCTCCAGCCTTACGCGAGTCACCCGGCGCGTAAGATTCCTTTTCTCGTCCCAGCATTCAATGGTGAGAGCGGACGGACGCATCGTGAGCACAAAGCCTTCGGGCAGGATGGCAAAGGGGTCTTGGCCGGGCTCGATCAGAACGGGTTTCTTGCTGGCTTTGAGAAAACGCTCAATCGCCAGGGACGCCTCGTGCGGACCACCGCGCAAAGCCTTCCCAAGTGCGGGATGCAACGTGCCCATTTTACTAAAACCTGGTGGGCCGCGGTGGGGCAAGTCTTTAGTGCAAAGCCGATCAGAGTCTGGTTCGCCAAATAGAGTCGGGTGCTCCGTTAAGGCGCAGGCGAGATACTCCCCGGCCGACGAGTTGATGGTCGAAGTGAACGGCGTCATCGGGACCGATCCGATGCGTCAGCTCTACGCTACGCGACAAGGCGGGTGTCACCCGGCACCGGGCGCTTGCGTGGTCTCCCATTTCATGGCCGTGCGCCCGGCGGCGCCCTGGGTAGGCATCGCCGCCGGTTTTGCATCTTGCTGGCTTTACGGACGGCCGCCAGCACCTCTGCCAGCGCCTCTGCCAGCGCCTCCGCGCATGGCTTCCATAGCAGCCAGCTTGTCTTTCTGTTCGGGAGTGAGGATCGCGTAAAATTGCGCTCGCACCTTGGCTTGCGCCGCCACCATTTTGCCGTGTAGTGTCCCGATCTCCGCACCAAATTGCTCCAGATCGAAGGCGCTGCTATTGGCCTTGATCGCTTCCTGCAACGCGTCCTGCTTTTCCTCCATCTCACTGCGCTGCACTTCCGCATCGGCGCTTACGGCTCCGAAGATTGCCTTTACCTGTTCCTTCTGCGGGTCGCTCAGGTCCAGGAAGATTGCCATGAATTCGTACCTTTGGGAAGGGTCGGACGGACCATTCGCGGTGACACCTAACGGAGGGCCAGACGGGCGGCCTGCCGAAACGCCTTGCGGCCGGCCACCGGGGCGTTGTGCGGACAAGGATAGGGAAAAGATGGTTGCGAGGCCCAGGGCCATCGCGCCTCTTAGAATTTGCGTCGTCATTGCGTGTTGTTCTCCATTCGTGGATTCGGCAACCCGTCGTGCGGCTGCCGTCACTGAATACTACGCGGCAAATGGTGAATCTGTTTATTGCAAATTGTAAAGACGCATGACGATCCGCAGGCCGGGCTGGGTATTGGCCGCCTGGATCGAACCTTGGTGCAACAGCACGGCGCGCTGCGCGAGCGAAAGCCCTAACCCCGTGCCGCCGGCGGAGCGTTCGCGCGCTGATTCGACGCGATAAAAGGGTACGAAGATCCTCTCCAGTGCTTCCTCAGGAACCCCAGGACCATGATCACGAATCGCAATCTCAGCAGTTCCCGCGTCCACTGTGAGAGACACATGGATAGATGCATGGACAGGGCTGTAGCGGATGGCGTTGCGTAATACGTTCTCGATCGCTCTGCGCAGAAGCTCCTGGTCGCCAAGAATGCCAGCCTCGCACAGCCTGGCTTCGATGGCGCATTGTTTCTCGCCGGTTTCCCATTCGCAATCCGCGATAACGTCGTTGATGAGTTCTCGCAGGTCGATAGAGTCGCGGCGGAGCACGGCTGGATCTCCCTCGGCACGAGTGATGTCAAGCAGCCCAGAGACCATTTCCGACAGCCGTGTGATCTCCTTTTGAAGCCGATCAGCCGCCAGACTTCGGTCAGCGGCGGTTCGCGTCAGTTTGGCCGCGACCGCCAGCCGCGCTAACGGCGACTGGAGTTCGTGCGAGACGTCTTGGATCAGGCGTCGCTCCGAAGTGAGAAGTGTCTGCATCCGGTCGGCTAATTCATTGAAGGAGCGGGCCAAATCTCCGATTTCATCACGGCGCCGGATCTCACTGCGCGCCGTCATGTCGCCGCAGCCAAACTGGTCCATGGTGCGAGCCAAGCTGCGCACGGGCCACGCGAGTCGAGTCGCAAAGAGCCAACAGAGAATCGCCGTCACCCCAATCAGTAAGATAATGTATGGACCACCGCCTTCCAGCCCCCCCTCGGAGCGAATCAGCGTGATCAAATGAATTCCTTCCGCTGAATAGGCGCGCACAAGACGCCCCCGAATGCGCCGAACCAAACGGGAATTGGCCCGATCAAGCAGTTGTTTCCGGTCTTCACCACTCACCAGATCACGTCCGCTCAAATCGACGGCGTAGAATTGAGCGGGCAACAGTTTTTCCAGGCCGTTGAGATAGTCGCGCAGGCCCGTTGCACCTTTCTGATCGAACGCGTCGCGAGCCTGATGAACCAACACGAGATTGATGCGGTCAAGCGGGCCGCCACGCCCCGAAAGTCGTAGCAGAGCCGTGGGAGACGCGAGCGTAATCAGTCCGATAGAAACCGCCAACAATACGACGAACCAAAGAAGAATCGTCCGATACAGCGAACTCATGCGGCCTCGCCTGATTCGGACGACAGTACGTAGCCCACGCCACGAATACTGCGGATCCGAACCGATGCGGCAGCAAGCTTGGGCCGCAACCGGCTCACGTGCACATCGAGAGAACGGTCGTAAGCCTGCGCTGGACGTTGGTAGAGCACGCCAGAAATTTCGTCTCTTGAAACCACGCGGCCCGGCGGTCGCACCAGTAAATCGAGGATGTCAAATTCTATCGAGGTTAGGTCGATGATGGTCTCGCCACACCGTGCGACTCTGTGATGTGCCTCGATGATAAGCTTCCCAACGGAGATCGTCTGGGCCGCTCCAGGCTGTGGATTCCGGCTTCGGCGCAAAACGGCGTTGGCACGGGCCAGCAGTTCGTCGGGGTCAAAAGGTTTGGGAAGGTAGTCATCGGCGCCGATGCGAAGTCCTGCTATGCGATCTTCCCTCTCGTGCCGCGCCGTCAGCATAATGACCGGAACCATGCTTCGCTTGCGCATCTGATGCAAGACTTCAAACCCATCGAGCAACGGCAGCATTACATCCAGAATCACTAGATCGAAATTGCCCTCCAGCGCCGCCGCCTATAGGGGACCCGGTTTTCTTGGACACAGATTAGGGAATCTGAGCAAGATCCAAGGAGACTGAAAGTAATGGCAGATGAAACAAGAGAGACGAACGGTTCCGGGGCAGCAGAGGGAGCCCGGAGGGCGACCGGCGCTGGCCCGGAACCG
>CAMAVI010000071.1 GCA_945861625.1 Candidatus Sulfopaludibacter sp. SbA3 | reverse complement strand
TCATGCGATACCGTCAACGGACCCACGGTGTTGCGCGGCTTCGTAACCGTATCCAAAGGAACCAGCTTGCCGCTGCTGGAGCGGACATACAGGAGATGCAGCGCGGAAGGATCGCGCATGTATTGCGGCAACAGTTCCATGATGACCTGATAGTCATTGGTTGCCGTAAAGATACTGGACACCTGCCGCGTGCCATACGCACTGTACAAGGCGCTTTCCACCTGGGTCGCCGTAACGCCCATGGACGCCGCCCGGTCACGATCGATATCCAGCATCACCTGCGGACTGGCAATGTGGAGGTCGCTGTTGACGTCGGTAATCTCCCGAATTTGACCGAGCACCTTTTCAAAGCTCGCCGCGGTCCGGTATAGCTCATCCAGATTCTGCCCCTGCATGGCGTATACGTATTGGCTGTTCACCATACGGCCACCCAATCGCAAGGAAGGAGGGTTGGTCAGAAAGACCCGGCCACCCGGTATGCGAGCCAAACGGGGACGTATCTGAGTGATGAACTGTTCAGCATTCACTTTCCGCTGTTTGCGCGGCACCAATCGTATATTGATACGCGCGAAATTGGCCGTCGCCTCCACGCCGACCGCGGACGCTTCCACGTTCGGATCGTCGTGAATGATCTTGGCTATTTTCGACGCCGTGGCCACCATCGAATCGTAGGATCCATCTTCCGGAAATTGGATATTACCCTGGACGTTGCCGGTATCGGTTGCCGGCAGGAAACCCGTGGGAGTGATCTGGTAAATGTAAAACGTAGCGACCACGCAACCCACGGCTACCAGCAACATCACGGGGCGGGCGCGCATCACACCCCGCAAGCTCCAGCCGTAAACATCGCGCCATATCTCGAACATCCGTTCCGTGGCACGGAACAGGAAATTGTGATGACGGCTCGGAGGCTTCAGGAAACGGCTGCACATCAACGGCGTGAGACTCAGCGAAACGAATCCGGAAATGATAATCGCCGACATGATCACGACGGCAAACTCATGGAACAGGCGCCCGATGATGCCGCCCATAAAGAGCACCGGGATAAATACGGCGACCAGCGATAACGTCATCGAGAGAACCGTAAAGGCGATTTCCCTGCCTCCTTCGAGCGCGGCCTCCATGCGGGACTGGCCCATTTCCATATGGCGCACGATATTTTCGAGCACCACGATGGCGTCATCGACCACGAAACCAACCGCCAGCGTGAGCGCCATCAGGGAGATGTTGTCCATCGTGTAATGGAATAGGGACATGACCGCGAACGTACCCAGGATGGATAGCGGAAGTGCCAGGCTAGGGATGATCGTCGCGGAAACGTTCCGCAGGAACAGGAAGATCACGCACACAACCAGACCGATGGCCAGCAGAAGCGTGAACTTCACGTCCTCAACCGAGTCGCGGATCGCCTTCGAGCGATCAAGGACGATATCCAAGCTAATCGCCGGTGGAAGCTGGGCCCGGAACGTGGGCATTTCCTTCAGGATCCGGTCCAACGTTTCCACGGTATTGGTGCCGGGTTGGCGCTTCACTTCCATACTGAGCGACCGGTTCAGGTTAAACCACGTGATGGTCTTGTCGTTCTCAACACCGTCGATCACCCGGCCCAGGTCCTGCAACCGCACCGGAGACCCATTGCGGTAAGTGACAATCAGAGGCCGGTATTCTTCCGCGTTGTTCAATTGGCCATTGGCCGAAACCGTAAACGCCTGATTGGCTCCCCACAGCGTCCCGGTGGGCAGGTTCGCATTGTGGCGATCCACCGCCGTCTGCACCTCGTCCAGGCTAATCTGCCGGTTCACCAGCTTGTTGGGATCCAACTGCACGCGAACCGCAAATTTCGAATTCCCGAAGATCATCACCTGAGACACGCCTTGGATGGTGGAAATCTGCGGCGCGATCACGGTCTCGGCGTACTCATTTACGATCGTCGGATTAATCGTTTGCGAACTCAACGCAAGCGACACAATCGGGAAATCCGCGGGATTGATCTTGCGCATTCCCGGAGGAGCCGGCATACCCGGCGGCAGCTTGCGCAACGTCGCGGAAATATTGTTCTGCACGTCCGCGGCCGCCGCGTCGATATCGCGGTCCAAAGCGAACTGTAGCGTCAGGCGCGTCTCTCCGCGCTGACTGGAAGAAGTCATGTTGTCCAGCCCCGGGATCGTGGAAAACTGGCGTTCCAGGGGGGCTGCAACCGACGAGGCCATGGTCGCGGGACTGGCGCCGGGAAGATTCGCACCTACCTGAATAGTGGGGAAATCAATAACCGGGAGATCGTTTACCGGAAGAGAAAAATACCCGAACAGACCGAAGATCACAATTCCAGCCATCAACAGAATCGTCATCACGGGCCGGCGTATGAAGATTTCGGTTAAGTTCAAGACTTACCTCCCCGGGCGGAAACCAAACATGTATGAGTGCATGGCAGTAACTGAAAACTCACCTAACATATTACCTGATTTCAAGCTGCGTCTCCTCCCCCAAATGGCAGGGTAGGCTGTTCAGAACAGGCGACTTCCCCAAGGGGAAGGTTACCCAAGAATGAACAAAAATTCACTGGCCAGGAAGCAGAACAATCGCCGCCCCAGCAGGAATTCCGCGGATAGCTGTTCCCCGGGGAAGCCGCAGCGGTGTCCGGAACCAAAACACGTGAGCGTAGGCCGGTTTAAAGGGCTGCAGCCACAACAAAGGCTCGATTCGCCCGTCAGGCAATTCCGCGGTTACCTGGAATGTGGCCTTGGGGTCCACTTTCTTCGGGAAGATACCCGCTAACACCATGGGACGCAATAAGTTGGTATCCCCGGAAAGGGTCAGAGCGGCGCCCATTTTTTCGGCTGCCGACGCCGGTGCCGGTTTGGCTGGTTGGGGCAGGTCTCCCGGCTCACCCTCGGGCGCGCCTCCTTCCACCCAATCGGCCACCAATTCCATCTGCTCCGGCGTCAGAGCCTGGTCGTTGCGGAAATCACCAAAACCCTTGATCGCGCCCCAAGGCGGCATGCGCCGCTCCAGGACTTCTTCCTGGATCGCCTTAGCCCACGGCCGGGCTTCATCGTAGGTCAGCAGCGGGAAGGAACTCCCGCCGGGCTTGTGGCAGGACGCACACCGCGCTTGGATAATACGGATGATTTCGCGGTTGAACGTGATCTTGGTGGTGATGACGTCGTGCGATGACGCGGGCAGCACGGCCAGGAACGCGATAATGAATGCCTTTTGCCTCATGGGATCGCGATCAATGCACGGGACCCGGCGTGGCCGGACCGGCCGGCGCCGGTTCGGCATCCTCCGGCCGCGGCGGCTTGGCCTTGGGAAGCGGCTTGCGCGCCAGTTTGTCCGGCCGCACGGCCGTGTGATACACCATCGCCGCGATGACGGCGGAAGCCTGTTTGAGATCGTCGGCCTGGATGCGGTCGTAGACATCCATGTTCGAATGATGCGTGCGCGTGAAGTAGTCCAGCGGATCCTGAATGAACTGGAAACCCGGCAAGCCCACCGCGTCGAACGATAGGTGGTCCGTACCTCCGGTGTTGCGCAGCACGATCGTTTTCGCGCCCAAGTCATGGAACGGCTCGATCCACTTTTCAAACACCGGACGCAGCGCGTCGTTATCCTGCAAGTTGATGCCGCGAATCTTGCCGCTGCCGTTGTCGAGGTTGTAATAAGCCGAGAAACGCTCATGTTCTCGTGTAGGCCTCATGACCGCGGGATCGGCGAAATGCTGCTTCACGTACGCGCGCGAGCCGAGCAGCCCCTCCTCTTCCCCACCCCACAGCGCCAGACGGACCGTGCGGTCCATGGGCACGTCGAGGGCCTTCAGGATGCGCATGACTTCCATGGCCACCGCGCTGCCGGCCGCGTTGTCGGTCGCACCCGTGCCGAAATGCCAGGAATCGAAGTGCCCGCCCACCATGACAACCTCGTCTCTCTTCGTGGTGCCGGGGATCTCGGCAATCACGTTGAAGGAGTCTTCGTCGCCGTCAAAGAATTCCGCCTTCACGTCGAACTGGAGCTTCACCGGAACTTTGTGCTCAATCAGTCTGGCGATTCGGTTGTAGTGCTCGGCGGCCAACACGATGGTCGCGACGTTGTCCTTGAGGCGGCGGTCCGCGCCGCGGCCGAACACGTCTCCCGCGTCGCCCTGGTCCGACGTCTCAACCACAAGCTTCACGCCTTCGTCCTTCCAGAACTGATTCAACTTCGCGCGGAAGGCGCGGGCTTGCGCGGGCGTCAAGCGGGGAGGCTGTCCCGGCGCCGGCGGCCTCTGCCCGGCGGGCGGCGCTGGAATCCGGAAGACATTCAGCTCCGTCAATTGTGCGTCGGTCAAACGGCGGCCCGCCGCTTCCGTGGGCAACGTCAGATTTCGCGGAGCATTACGCAGCACGATCTTTCCGGCGAGCTTTCCCTTGAACTTCGCCAAATCCGCTTCCTCGCGGATGACGGCGACGGTTGCCTCGGCGGAATAAACACCGTCCGTTCCCGGCGTCCACGCCAGCGGATACCCGATCAGAGGCTGGTACACGGGCTCGCTCATGTGTCCCGCATAATGCGTGTAATTCCAGCCTCGCCCGAAGGGTCCCCACTTTTCGAGTTTGACGTTCTCCAGGCCGTCCTCATTCATCTGCTTCACCGCCCAATCGCCGGCGGCCTTGAACTGCGGCGATCCCGTCAGCCGCGGTCCATGGACGTCGGTGAGCTGAAACATTGTGTCCATCACCTTGGAATTCTGGAACGCTTCCGTCTTGATCCGGTGGATGACATCCAAGTCCACTTGCTCTTGCGCGGAGACAGTCGACACCAGCGAGAGGAAAGCAATCAGGAATCGCGACAGTGCTTGCTGCATTTGTCGTGAGGATATCAGAAGATCGCTCACTTGCGCTGCTATCCTGGCAGTAGACCCTCCCGTGGCGCTCCTGCTGAACACGCAAGCTCTGACTCAATCGTACGGCGCCGCGCCGTTATTCCAGGATATTTCGCTAAGCATTAACGAAAGCGACCGCCTGGGACTCATCGGACCCAACGGCTCCGGCAAGACCACTTTTCTGGAAATGCTGGCGCATCTGCGCGAACCCGATTCCGGGTTGGTCTCGCTGCGAAAAGGCACACGGCTGGCTTACCTCGCGCAAGACTCGCAATTTACGCCGGGCGACAGCGTCCGTGCCGTGATTCATCGCGCTCTGACCCGCGCTGGAATTGGTGAATCCGATTGGCCCGCCCGGGTCGCGGAAACGCTGGGCCGCACAGGCTTCATCGATTTCGACGCCGATGCCGCATCGCTTTCCGGAGGCTGGCGCAAGCGTTTGGCCATCGCCGAGGTGCTGGCGCAATCGCCCGGCATCGTGCTGCTCGACGAGCCCACCAACCATCTGGATCTGGCCGGCATCGAGTGGTTGGAAAAGCTACTGCGCGAAGCGCCGTTCGCCAGCGTGATCGTCAGCCATGACCGCTATTTTCTGGAGAACGTTCCCACTTCTGTTGCCGAGTTGAACCGCGCCTATCCCAATGGCCTGTTCTACGTCGCCGGCAACTACAGCGCGTTTCTCGAAAAGAAAGCGGACTTCCTGCACGCGCAATCCAAACGCCAGGAAGCGTTGGAAAATCGCGTCTCCACCGAGCTCGAATGGCTCCGCCGTGGACCCAAGGCGCGCGCCACCAAAGCCAAGGCCCGCATCGATACGGCCAACGAGATGATTGCCGAACTCGCCGATATGCGTTCCCGCGCGCGCACTGCCAGCGCCGACTTCGACTTCGCCGCCACGGAACGCAAGACCAAGCGCCTGATCCATCTTGAAGTCGTGTCACATGGCTTCGGGGGCTCCACGCTGTTTAACAATGTGACCTTTACGCTCACCGCCGGCGTGCGCATCGGCCTGGTCGGCGCCAATGGGAGCGGCAAGACCACTCTGCTGCGGCTGCTGCGCGGCGAAATGCCGCCGCTGCAAGGTACGATCGAGCGCGCCGACGGACTCCGCATCGTTTACTTCGACCAGAACCGTCAGCTCGATACGGAATTGACGCTGCGCCGCGCGCTTGCGCCCGATAGCGATTCCGTCATCTACCGCGATCGAGTGATCCACGTCGCATCCTGGGCAGCGCGCTTTTTGTTCACGAGCGAGCAATTGAACCAGCCCGTCAGCCGCTTGTCCGGCGGAGAACGCGCTCGCGTTCTGATCGCCAAGTTGATGCTGGAGCCGGCCGATGTCCTGATCCTGGACGAACCTACCAACGATCTGGACATTCCCACGCTCGAAATTCTCGAAGAGAGCTTGCTCGATTTCCCCGGCGCGCTCGTACTCGTCACGCACGACCGCTACCTGCTCGACCGCGTGTCGTCTGTCGTACTGGGCCTGGACGGCCAAGGCAACGTCGAGCGTTTCGCGGATTACAGCCAGTGGGATGTCTGGCAGCAACAACAAAACCGGCCCAAAGTGAAGGAAGCGGGGCCGGCCCGAGAAACCCCGCGCGAAGCCGCGCCCGCCAGCAAGAAAAAGCCGTCATACCAGGATGTTCGCGAATACCAGTCCATCGAACAGAAGGTTCACGACGCCGAGGCCGCGCTGGCACAAAAACGCGCCGCACTGGAAGATCCCGCGATCATGAAAGACGGTCGCCTACTGGAGCAGGCTTATCGCGAAGTGGAAGAAGCGCAGAAGGCCGTCGATGCCATCTACGCCCGCTGGGCTGAACTCGAAGGGAAGATGGCGTAGCCGCCACTCGCCTAGGCGGCCGGAAAGTCCACGTGGTTCCGCACCTGATCCGCCTGCCACAGGTGCCGCCGGTCGTGCGCGGCCAACAATTCGAAGCGCGCGCCGAGCGGCATCTTGAGGATGGCCCGCAACGGCGCGGGCAGCGCCGCCAACACTGCCTTCACCCGTGCCAGATCCAGTCCCGCCGACGCGTGCATCAGCTTGCGGATCTCGCCGGAAATCCTGCAATATTCGGCCAACGTCTCCGCGGGAGCTGACTCCGGCACTGGTTCGTAGTATTTCGGAGCCTTGAATTTCCGGGTAACGGGCGGCTCCATGACGGCCACAAACTTGCGGCTGAGGAACCCATAAGTGAACGGGCCGTCGCCAGTCTGCCTGCGTTCTTTGCCCGCTTCGATTGACATCCGCAATGCAGCCAGATCGCCGCCGTTCACGGTGTTCAGATGCGCCAGGCACTGTCCTACGGACCAACGCCCCGGTTCCGGACGCCAGTTGAATTGCGCGTGCGAGAGCCGCGCTGCTAATGACTGCGCGTGACTGATGTTGGCATCGATCTCGGTGACCAGGACCGCAAGATCGTTGCCGAGCGCCCCGGCCATGCCGCGCCAGACCTACCGTCGATCCGGCAGAGCGAACACGTAGATCGCGTTGCCATGTGAAGGGTAGCGTACGTCACCAACAATCGTCGCCGGCACGTTGCGCGGGCTGCCGCCGCCGAGTCCCGTCGAGACCGCGATGTACTGTTTACCACCCACGCTGAACGACACCGGGAAGCCTTGCACCGACGTTCCCAGACGCGTCTTCCACAGAATCGCGCCGGTCTTCACGTCCACCGCCTTGAACTCGCGGTCCAGGTCGCCGACAAACGCTACGCCCGAGTCAGTCGAAAGCACCGACGTCAGGAACGGCGCGCGCTGCGTGATCTTCCAGTTCTCCTTCATCGTCCGGACATCGTAGGCGGCGAGTTTGCCCACATCGCCATTACTGCCGGGCATTTCGTAGAAGCGCCGCGCGGCCGAAGTGCCGCCCGAGCCCTCTTTGGCTTCCGTCTTGCGTCCGTACATTTCCATGCAGCTCTGCGCCAGCGGAATAATGAGCTGATTGGTCGGCCGGTTGTAGCTCATGGCGTGCCAGTTGTGGCCGCCCTCGGTCGACGGGCACGCCTGCACCCAGCTTTCCGGCTTCTGCTCCACGATTTCATTGCGGTAATGCACCGCGCCCGTGGTCTTGTCGACGCTGTCGAACACATTCTGGAACAGGGTTTCCTTGTAGTCCAGGAACTTCCCGGTCTTGCGGTCGAGCTTCCACAGCAGCCCGTCTTTCCCCACGGTGAACAGCAGGTTCTGGTTGCCGTCGTTGACCAGAACTCTCTCGAATACCGTGTCGAGGTCCAGCGATTCGCCCGGCGTGTGCTGGAAATACCAGTTGAGCTTGCCGGTGTCGACATCGAGCGCCACCGTTGACGTGGTGTAAAGCCCCGCCGCGCCGGTGCCGCGAATCGCGCGCATCCAAGGCTTGGCCTGCGCCACGCCCCAGTAGGTGGTCTTCAGATCCGGGTCGTAGCTGCCGGTGATCCAGGTGTCGCCGCCCGCGCGCAGCAGGTTGGGCAGATTGCCCCACGTCTCGCCACCCGGCGTGCCCTCACGCGCCACGGTTTCAAATTTCCAGATTTGCTTGCCGGTCTTGGCGTCGTACGCGCTGATGAAGCAGCCAGTGTCCTTGTAGCGATCGCAGCCGCCCAGGCCCTGGATGACCTTGCCATTCGCGATCAGCGGTCCGCTGGTGTTGCCGTAACCCTTCGTCGTATCCGCGATGCGCGTTTCCCACGCCTGCTTGCCGGTCTTCGCATCCAACGCCACCAGGCGCACATCGCTGGTGCCGACGTAAACTTTGTCTTCGTAGACCGCGATATTGCGGATCGCGCGCAGTCCATTCGAGCTCTCCGGACCCAGCCGGTTTTCCCAGATCAATTCACCGGTCTTGGCATCGAGAGCCTGGATGATGTTGCCGGTGTTGGCGAGAAACATGACGCCGCTGTGGACGATCGGAGTCGGCTCATTCGCGCCGCCTTCTTCCATGGCCCAGGTCCACACCAGTTGCAGATCCTTCACATTGGCGGGCGTGACCTGCGTCAGCGGCGTGCTATTGGACGCCATATAATTGCGGCGGACCATCAGCCAGTCGCTGGGATCGGGATTCCGCAGCATGGCGTCGGTCACCGGCGTGTAGTTCTTCACTTCACCCGTAACCGTAAGCCCGATGCGCGCCGAGCGTGCCGGTCCAGCCGCGCCCGCGCCGCCCGTCAGCGGGATCGTGGGAGTTCCCGTGGAAGCGATCGCGCGAATGACCGCCATCGACTGAGCGGTCAGCGGCTGGGCCGTAGCCACCGCGCCGTTCGCGGCCAAAATAAACGACGCATAACCGGCGGCGTCAGCGGCGTTCAGCGAGCCACCCTGCCCCGGCGGCATGTTGCTCTGGATGTAGGTAACCAATTCGTTCGCGGTGCGGGTTCCCCACGCCGCGCGGAAGCCCGTCCCGGCCAGTTGCGGAGCTTCACCGCCGCCCAGATCCGCGCCATGGCATCCGGCGCAGCGCGCCCCGAACGTGCTCCGTCCAGCTTCCATTTGCGCCGTGGTCTGCGCCGATACGACGCTCGCCGCCGCGAGAAGGCTTACCGCCAAAAATGATTGAGTCCGCATGATCGTTCTCCCCTGCCCTTACGATCTATTTGTAAAGCCAGCCCCAGAGGTTGCCTTCCGGAGCCTTTTCACTGTGTATCTGCACGTACCAGTCGCCCTTCTTGAGCCGCGCCAACTGATCCGGCGTCAGGTCGAAGGAACCCGACAGCGTGCCGTTCATGGCCTTGGTCACGGTGAGATCCATGATGCGCGGTCCGCGCACTCCCGGAGCCGTTCCCTGATGAATATGCGCCACGGTGGCGTTGCTCTTCAACCCTTCAAACGTGCCGTTCACGGTGAGCTTCGCTCCCGCCAGTACCGCCGTCACCGCGCCCAAGCCGGCGATATTACTCTTCATCGCCGCGTCGATGGCCACCGGCGCCAGACGTATCTTGTAAGTCTCGGAACCTTGCGCGAAAGCGCTCACTGCAAGAACCATTCCCGCGATAAATGCCCGGGCACTCTGCTTCAACATCCAAGCCTCTTTCACACCAGCCTCCTTCAAAGTCCGCTTCCTATCATAAACCTTTAGACGAACTGCCAACTGGCACGGAAAGGCCCGGGCGACTTTCTCCCGGGCCATTCCGCTTTATATTTGAACTGGACTACGGCTGCGTCTCTACGGTTGTAACGACGCAATATAAGCGCTGACGTTGACGAAATCCTCGCCGCTCATATTGGCGACCACGGGCTTCATCAAGTCCACCCACACGCCAATCCGCTTGCCCATCTGCATATCGTACATCTGCCGAGTCATGTAGCTAGGAGAACGGCCCGCCAGGTGCGGTACCGGTCCCATGCCCTTCAATCCGTCGCCGTGGCACAGCGCGCAGTTCTTGGCCTTCGCCAGCGCCTCGCCCTTCTTCACGCTGCCGACGGGCGCATAGGCTTCGAAACCCGAGCGCGGATTGCGCAGAATCTCGGTGGTTTCCGCATCCACGGGCACTTCAATGATGCGCATTCCCAGCGGTTCCGTCCCGCCGCCTTCGGCCTTCAAGTACAGGCCGTTGTTCACGTGCGTCTTGGGGGCCGTTGCGCTCTCGATCACCTTAATCCACGGCGTCCACTTCATCGCGCCGAAGTATTCCGCCGCCTGTTTGATTTCCTCGTCGGTCATGTTCTTGGCGAAGTCGGCCATGAACTTGGCGTTGTTTTTGCGGGGTTCCGCGCTCTGCCGCATGCCGTTCCGGAAGTCATTCATCTGCTGGATGAAGTACGCGGTATTCAAACCGTTCACGCCGGCGTTTTCCGCGCGGCCCTTCCCGTTCGGATAATGGCACAACGAGCAGGCGCGCACGTTGGGTTGTTTGCCGTACTGCACGACCGGCGGCATCTTCGGATGATCGCCGGGGAACCAATCGGCGGGGCCGAAGCCATTGCTGATCTGGGCGCGTGTAAACGTAAACTCGCTGCCCGGAAGCTTCTTCGGACTCGGGTCCGGCGAAAGCGGGGCCGGTCCCGGTTGCGGCGGTCCTGACGTCTGCGACTCGAAGCCATAGGCCCAACCTGGATACTCAGCGGCGAAAGCCGCTACCGAAACAACCAGGAAAACAGCAATAACCGATGCGATTGCCAAAATGCGTTTCATAGAGCTCCTGTACTCCTTCAAACTATTATTTGTGTGGCGCCTTATTTGTGTGCCAGCCGGCTGCAAGCCATCTCGGCGCCGGACGGATCCACCGCGCCGCTGCCTTCTTCAATATGCGCGATCTTACCGTTCTTGTCGACCACGAACGTCGTACGGTTGGCCATGCCCATGTTGGGCAGCAGGACGCCGTAGTCGGCCATCGCTTTGCGCTGCGCGAAGTCGCTGAGGATCGGGAACGTTACATTCAGTTGCTTGGCGAACTCTTTCTGCGAAGGCGTGTTGTCGCCGCTGAGGCCGAACACTTTGGTCTCGACGCCTTCAAATTTATTGAGCCGCGCCTGATAACCGAGCATTTCCTTCGTGCATCCGCCCGTGAACGCCGCCGGGAAGAACGCGAGCACCACCGGCGCCTTGCCGCGGAAACTCGAAAGGGTCACCTTCTCGCCCGTGGTGGCGGGCAGTGTGAAGTCCGGTGCGGCGTCGCCGACCTTCAGGTGTGTCTTCGGCGGCGCAACCGCGCCCTGCTGAGCGAGCAGAGACGTGCTTAAGACCGCTCCCAGAAATACAAGTGTCAATGGCCTCATAAGAGTTTTCTCCAATCCTGCCGTAGGCTAACATTTGTGGACGACGCCTGCAAGTGCCACCAGGGTAATGCCTTGGCCCCGGCGCCCGCGATCTGCCGGGGGCGGAGGCTTACTTCAACCGGTCGGCCAGCTTCGTCAGCGCGAAATTGGCGCAAGCCGCGTCTTTGTCGCCACCCGGAGCGCCGCTTACCGATACCGCGCCAATGGTCTGGTCGCCGGCCTTGATCGGGACTCCGCCCATGAAGTTGATGGTGTCGGGCAGTATCGGCGGAGGTGGCGGAGCGCCGGCGGGCGCGTTCGCGGGCGGACCCGAAGCGCGGCCAAACTTCATCACGGAGTTCGCCTTCATGCGGGCAATATCCACCGTGGCCGGCATTGCGCCGTCATCGCGGACAAACGCTTTGAGCACGTTGCCTGCATCCACGACACGCACGGTTACTTTGTAGCCATCCGCGCGGCACTTCAACATGGATTCTTGGGCGATGGCCTGGGCCACATCGACGGTCAGTACCTTCGTCGAGGGAAGCTGGGCGAAAGCTACGACCGCGGAAGCCGCGGCCAAAACGGCATAACGAGCGAGTTTCATGTTCACACTCCTTGATTTCAAATCCCGAGTAAAAGCAGAGAGGTACTCAAGATATCACTAATGCGGGAAGCCTGTGAAGGGGGGACGGGAGGACGGAGCTAGTCCTTCCTGGCTTCAGTCATGTTCTGGACGGAGCTCCGCACCAACGCGATCACCAACAGTCCGGCAGCGCACTTCATGAAGGAGGGCGTGTAACCTTCAGGCGTCAACACCGCGGCCACCGTGAGAAACGCGAAGAAGATGAAAAGTCCATTGACCAGGCTGTGGAAACGGGCATGCGCGCTGGTCTTGGGATTCTTCTCCGGCACGGCCGAGTTGCAGGCCCAGCAGATCTTCTCGTCTTTCGCGAGAGTTGAATTGCACTGCATACAGCGTTCCATAGTATCCATTGGGCCCTGTTTTTGCCCTCTTGGGTATAGAGCGTTTCCCTAAGAGGCGCGGAGGCTTTCGCAGTAGCTGCACTAGTACCCGCGCGGCTAAACTAAACTAAACAGTAATGACGCGCCGGTCTTGGTTGCCCCTGCTGTTGTGCGCCTCTGCGCTCGCGGGCCAAGCCGTTCGCCCCCTCACGATCCTGCATTCCAACGATTTACACGCCCGCCTGTCGCCTGAAGAAGACCGCGGCGGCTTCGCCCGCCTGGCTACGGCCGTCAAAAAGGAAAAGGCCAACTGCGCCGCGTGCCTGTACCTGAACGCGGGAGATATGGTGCAAGGAACTCCGGTTTCCACCTTGTTCCACGGCAGACCCGTGTATGAGATCGCCAATCTGCTGGGTCTCGACGCAGGAACCTTAGGCAACCACGAATTCGACTACGGCTGGCGCCGCGTGCGGGAGTTCGCGCGGATTGCCAAGTTCCCCATCGTCTCGGCAAACGTGGTGAATGCCAAGGGCGAATCCATCACCGGCGCGCCGTACGTCATTAAGACGGTTGGCGGCATCCGCGTGGCCATCATCGGCGCGGTACTCGGCGACCTGAGCGGCAACTCCGTGACGCCGGAGCAGGTCGGGCCGTGGCAGGTTCTGCCGGTCGTCGAGACCGTCCGCAAGCAGGCTCAAGCGCTGCGGGCAGAGAGCGATCTCGTTGTCGTGCTCGGCCATATTCACGACCAAGGAGAGGTAGATGCAATCCTGCGCGGCGTGCCCGAAGTCTCCGTCGTGGTGGCCGGTCACAACCATGTCGCGTATCCCGCGATGATGAACGTCGACGGCAGGGTCGCGGTTCTGGTGAATTCCTATGGAGCTGAACTGGGCCGTCTCGATCTCGCAGTGGATCTCACTGCCAAGAAGCTGAACTCCGCGGCGTGGAAGACGATCCCGATCGACGGCAAGTACGCCGACGACCCCGCCGTAAAGCGCCTGGTCGACTCCTGGGAAAAGAAAGTCGGCAAGGTTGTCGACGTGCCGATTGGCGAGTCAACCATGCGCATGGAGAGAGACGACCCTCTGCTGCGAACGATGATCGAACGGGCCATGGCGGAACAAACCGGCGCGGATATCGCGTGGGTCGCCCTGGGAAATATCCGTTACAGCCTGCCGCGGGGCCGCCTCCTCGCGCGCGACATCTGGAAGATTCTGCCGTTTGACGATTTTCTCGCCATCGGCACTTTCAAGGGAAGCCAGCTTCCGCCGGCGATTACGGATCGCTATCCCGTGGAGGCGGACCGCCAATACACCGTCGCCGTCACGGATTTCAGCGTAATGAATCAGCCCGCGAAAAACCAGCTTGGCGTCACCGGACTCCGTTTTTCTCGCACGGGCCCGCTGCAGCGCGACGCGATGATCGAGTGGATCAAGAAGAAGAAAGTGATCCCCTAAGCGGCACAAAAAGCCGCCCCTATTTCACCTTCACGTACTTCCTCAAGTTGTGCGCGGCCACATCAGCCGCGTAAATTGAACCTTCCGCATCAACGGCGATGCCGGAGGCCGTCGTGCCCACGTCGAGTTTATCGGGATCGGCGGGATCGGGGATGAAATACTTGAGCGACCCGTCCTTGGCGCTCCCCACGGAAATGCCCCGGATTAACCCCTTCTTGGCCTTGGCGTCCGGGAAAGCCGTGCCCACATAAATTGTGTCGTCCTTGCTGACGTACACGGAACTGGGCTGTCCCAACTGTTTCCACGCCGCGATGAACTTGCCGTCCTGGTCGAACACCTGAATGCGGCTGTTCTTGCGGTCGGCGACATACACGCGATTCTGCGATCCGCCAATAAAGATGTCGTGCGGCTCATCGAAATCGCCGGGAGCCGGACCCAGACTTCCCCACTCCTTGATAAATTTTCCGTCCTTGGAAAACTTCACCACGCGGCCGGTTTTGAACTTGGTCGGCGAGTGGCCGTCGGTCACGAAGATGTCGCCATTCGGCGCGATGGCGATGCCCGTGGGCCGGTCAAACGTGTCATGACCATTCCCCGCCACTCCCATCTTGCCCAGCGTCATCAGAACTTTTCCCTCTGGGCTCAGCTTCAGCACTTCCTGTCCGCGAATCTGGCCCGCGGCATTCTTCGCCGACATCCCGAGAACAGTCGCTTCGTCATTCACATCGCTGGTCCACAGGTTCCCCTGCTCATCGACGGTGAAGCCGTGCGGATAAGCGAATAACCCCACGCCCAAGCTCTTCAGCAGTTTGCCCGCTGGATTGAATTGCAGAATCGGCGGATCGGCGTTGCCGTGCCCGAGACAGGTCGCGTGCCCCGGCGGAACCGTGCCGAAGCAGCGGTGGAAGACCCAGATATTGCCGTCGCCGTGAACGCGCACACGGATAACTTCGCCCCAGCGGCCTCCGTTCATGGTCTTGGGTAGAGTGGGCCACTCTACCAACCGGTACGGATTCGGAAAATCGGTGGGCTTCACCATCCGCGTTTGGGCTGACAGCGCCAGCGCGGCGGCCAGCAACGCGGGCACCGCCCGAAGAATATGTTGCATCGTGGTTCTCCAGACGCAACCTAGCACAGTTGCGGGGCCGTGTGCCGGGCGCGGCCCGGAAAACCTGCTTCCTAGCCCAGAAATCCCAGGTACTTTTGCGGGAAGTTCACCAGATTAGGGAACACGGCGTTCAAATCGGGGTCCGGCACTCCGAACCAGCGCGCCAGCGTCGCGCCGTACTGATCGATCCCCGTGCTGGGCAGGTAGACGCCGCGGCCGGTCACATCGTCGGCGCCATTCAGATCCAGTTCAGGGAAGGCGCCGTACACGCCGCCCGTCACCGCCCCGCCGATCACCAGCGGATGGCTGGCCCAGGCGTGGTCGGAACCGTTGTTGGCGTTCGGTTGGCAGGTACGGCTGAAGTCGGATTCCGTGAACAACGTCACATTGTTGGAAAGGGAGACACTCTGGGTGGCGTCGTGGAACGCTCCCACCGCGTCACTCAGTTGGCCCAGGTTGGTGTTCTGGATGGACAACAGCGCTTCGTGGTTGTCATAGCCTCCCATGGAGACGAAGAAAATCTGGCGGTTGGCTCCCAGCATGCTGTGCACGTTAATGATCCGCGCCACCATTTTGAGTTGGTTAGCGATGGACGTGTTGGGAAATACAGGATTGAAGGGCGAAGAGGCCAGCGCCGCGTCGAGAATCACTCCGTCATTGATGCCCGCCCGCAGAATTCCGTTGGCAGACTGCACCAGCTTGACGCCATTGTCGAAGGTGAGCAAATTCTGAAACGCGGTCGTCCGCGCGTTCGGCGTCGCGGGCCAATTGGAGAGCTTGGCCGCGCCGCTCGAGGTTACCATCGCCGGCGCGCTGGCGGCGCCGTTGCTGAATGAGTTGTTGCCCGCAACCGAGATCGCCGCGGGAAAAGGCGTCGCGGAGCCCGCCGGCGGCGTGTTGTAGCTATGCGCGTCGACCCAGTCCGCCACGCGGCCACCCCATCCCGAGGTGCCCGCCGTCAGCATGCTCAAAGTCTGCCACTGAGCCTGCTGATCGGAATGCGAGAACAAATTGTCGGGAGCTTTCTTGGTCTTGTTCTGGTACTCGGTCTTGTTCATGGGCTCGGCTAGAGTTCCCACCCCGGCCACGACGGCCGCCTTACCCAGGTTGTAGAGGCTCTGCACTTCGCCCAGCGCGGGGTGCAAGCCATAGGTCTCGCTGCCGGCTGTAATGGGCAGCAGTGACGACTCAGCCAATGCCACTTGTTTGCGCACATTGGAATAGTCGAGCCACGAATTCTTCACCGTCGCGATCGGCACCACGGTATTATTCCAGTCGTTGCCGCCAAAAAGGAATACGCACACCAGCGCTTTGTAATCTCCCGGAGACTGCGCGTAGGCGCTCATGGTGCCCAGGCGGCCCAGCGCGCTCGCCGCGCTCACTCCGGCGAGCGACCGGCATGTCACGTTCAAAAACTGTCTTCTGGTCTTGATCAACATGGCATTATCCTCCGCGTCTCTTATTTCTTCACCGAGTAATAGCCTGCCGTCAGCATGACGTACAGTCCGGCCTTCGCCTTGTCCAGGTTCGTGCCCGTGGTGCCGGTAATGGCCGCTGCCAGCTCGGTGCGAAACGCCGCCGGCATCTGGCCGCTCAGGAACACCTTGCTTAACTCGTCGGCAAGCGCCGAGGGCGTCGGCGCCAGCGCCGCCCAACGGGTCAAGTCCACCACCGCCCCCGCCCCGTAGCTCCCATACACCAGCGTGTTGATCTGGTTGGCGCGGTCGATGGCGGATGTGCGCGTATGAATTTGGAATTCCGGCCCGCGCAGACCGCCGGTGTTCGGCGCCGTGAAGAACGGCGAAAAATAGCTGAAGACGCTCGCCGGATAGAACACGTTTTGGCCTAGCGCGTTACTGCGCACGGCAAGCGAGTTGGAATCATTGACCATCGCGTTCAGCCCGCGCAGAGTCTGCGCAAAGAACAGCACTGGTTCTTTCAGATGGCCATCGGAGGCCGTGGGCGCCAGTGCGTCGTCTCCGGCGCGCGCTTCCGGGTCCAGCAGGATTGCCTTGAGCACCGCCTTCATGTCGCCACGAACGCCTAGACCGTTATTGGCGAATGCCGCCGACACGCGGGCAATGTAGTCTGGACTCGGGTTGCTCGTTACCAGTTGCTGGATCAGGTTCTTACCAATGAACGGACCTACGTTTGGATGCTGAAAGGCGTTGTCGAGGGCGGAGTTCAAGTCCTGATCCGCCGACAAGCCGGGGGAGACCGCCGCACCGTTCAGTAGCGTTTTGGCGCCGGCGTCGTGGTTCGCTTCCCACGCCACCATGTCGCCTTCGTAGTACGCCGGGTTAGACGCACGCGGCGTCGCGCCGGGCATCACCGGATAGGTCCAACCTGTAAATACCCGCGAGAATTCCCCGATCGCCGCTTGCTCGTAGGTCGCCATGGGAGCGCCGCCGGCGTCCAACTGGCGGGTTCCATCCGGCGCAAGTTTGTACAAACCGATCGTGAAAAGCTGCAGAAACTCGCGTCCATAGTTTTCATTCGGCAGAGTTCCGCGCGCGGGATTGGCTTTTACGTTATTGCGCATGTCCAGGTATTCGCCCATGGCCGGATTCAGCGTGACCTTGCGCATGATGTTGCGGTAGTTGTCGAAGGCCAGCGCGGGAAAGATCTTCAAATAAGGAACCAGGCGGGGCGGGCTCGATATGTCCACCCCGGATACCACCCAAATCTTGTGCAGCGCAAACGCCGTTCGCTGCCGCAACTGGTCGCGGCCATGCACGGCATTGGAGAAGAACCGGGCCTGGACCGGAGCGTTCGAAAGGTTGATGAGCGCCGGGTCCGGATAAACGGACGCCGGTTCCTCAAACTGCTCGTCAATCCAGCGGGAGAACCCGAGAGAGCGCACCCGGCTCACTGAATAACTGTCCGGACCCCACGCGGCCTGCTCCAGAAACCGGCGCGCCGCGGATTCGCTCTCCACGGAACGGCCCCCTTTGTTTTCCGGCGGCACCAATAAAACGTTGGAGTCGATGGTTCCCGGATTGGGGTTGACCACCTGGAAGCTGGTGTCATCTTGCAGATTCTTCTTAATGCTGACCTGGATCGTCAATCGCGTCGCGTTGACGTATACGGTATTTTGCACTGCGCCATTCATCATCACAACAGCTCCCGGCACGAAGCCCCAGCCGTTTAGCGTCACCGTGTAGGCGCCCTGGCTGATCACGGACGGGCTCACGGAGGTCAGGTTCGGGAAAGGGTTCAGGATCTCGACCGTTGCGCTGTCGGTCAGCGCGGGGTCGGTGTTGACCACCGCCGTGATGGTTACCGTAGAAGGGGACGGCGGGAAGTTTGGGGCGTTGTAACGCGCGCCTGAGTTCGTACCCGTGGTGCTGTTCCCGTTCACCACTCCGTTCACCGACCAAATTACCGAGCTGCCTGACGGCACGCCTGTAACCGTGAAATTGTGGTAAGTCATCGCGCGGACGGAAGCCGGCTTATTGGTGATCGCGAATTGCGCGAGAAGAGTGCTTGCAAAAAAATTCGCGACAACGATGAGCGTCGCCAAAGTACGGGGCATGGGAAACTCCTTTATGTACAAGACTCTCTCCGTATCTGACGAGGAGTCGGAAAATAAAGATTACCTTCTTTTTTACCTTCTTTTTGCCGGATCGATCACCATGTAAGTAACTATTTAAGGGGGGCGTAAGTACTATTAGCGGAATGGTACCATGTAGCGCACCCGGTTCTTTGGACACAACATTGTTCACGCTGCTATCGCCTGGAAGTGCTCGCGCCGGGCCTGGGCCGGTGAGCGGTAACCCAGCTTTG
>CAMAVI010000070.1 GCA_945861625.1 Candidatus Sulfopaludibacter sp. SbA3 | reverse complement strand
TTAAGAACCAAAACCAGAAAACCTCCTTCGGCCAGCCGTAGAGGTGCAACGGGATGAATAGACGAAACCGGACAGATCACGTGTGAATAAAACCGGACACATTGACTTACTACCGACACTCAGCCCGGCGACACTCAGCCCGGCGACACGCAGCCAGCTCCGACGTCCCCGCAGTGCCCAATAGATCCGCCTAAGGCCGCAAGCTAAGGTATCGCCAGAAGCACTGTAGAGTAAGTTCTCTAGCTGTAACACTTTCCGTCTCTGTTGTATCTTTGAGATTAGTAACGGAGGATCCACATATGTTTCGTCTCATTTTGATTCTGTCCGCAGCAATGCTTTTCGTAGCGGCGCTTTCCTCGTGCAGTAACAGCGGAACCCCGGGCACCGAGACGAGTCCCGCGGAAACAACGAAATCTGCGCCAGCCCCGGAAGCTGCGCCACCGGCCAAGGCTTCCGCGCCGACGAAAACCTACGTGGTGAGCACGGGAGCGCAGATCCCCGTACGCGTGGACGAGACCATCGACTCAGCCGTCGCCACGGAAGGACAAACCTATGGCGCCGGAGTAACACAAGACATTCTCGACGCAGCGGGCGATGTGGTGGTCCCGCGCGGCGCAAGTGCCCGTGTCATTATCCGCTCGGCCTCCAAAGGAGGCCGCATTAAGGGCGCATCGGATTTGGTCCTAGATCTCGATTCCGTGACCATCAACGGCAAGCGCCACCGGCTCGACACCGAAGATTACGTGGAGAAAGGTCGCGACGGCGTGGGTAAGAACAAGCGCACGGCGCTCTTCGGTGGAACCGGCGCAGCGGCTGGCGCTATTATTGGAGCGATCGCGGGCGGAGGCAAAGGCGCCGCCATCGGTGCGGCATCCGGAGCGGGCGCGGGAATCGGAGCGCAGATTCTGACCAAAGGCGGATCGATCAAGGTGCCCGCCGAAAGCGTATTGACCTTCAAGCTGGATAAGCCGCTACGCGTCGTGGCCAGCAGGTGAGCTTCTAGTACGTGAGCCCTACCCGCGCGGGTAGCGTTCCGCGTATGCTTCCAGATACTTCAATCCGGAGCCGGTGTTGTAGATGACGATCCGCTCCCGCGGTTTCAGGAAGCCGCTGGCGAGCAACTTGCGTAGGGCCGAAACGCAGGCAGCTCCTTCGGGGGCGATGAACATTCCTTCGAGCGAAGCGATCTGGATGCCGGCGTCAATGATCTCGGCGTCGTCAATCGCGATCGCCGTACCGTTACTCTCGCGTAGGGCATTCAGGATCAGCACATCGCCCAGCGGCTTGGGAACGCGCAAACCAGCTGCCACGGTGGAGGCGCCCTGCCAGAACTCTGAGCGCTGCTCGCCGCGCTCAAATGCGCGTACAACGGGCTGGCAGCCGGCGGCCTGGACAGCGATCATCTTGGGGCGTTTGCTGCCGACCCAGCCGAGTTTCTCCAGCTCGTCAAACGCTTTCCACATGCCAATGAGGCCCACGCCGCCGCCGGTCGGATAGAAGATCGCGTCGGGCAGTTCCCAGCCCATCTGCTCCGCCAGTTCGTAGCCCATCGTTTTCTTGCCTTCGATGCGATAGGGTTCCTTTAGCGTGCTGACGTCGAACCAGCCTTCTTTGTCCTTCCGCTCCATCACGATCTTGGCGCAATCGCTGATCAGCCCGTCGACCAGCGTCACGTTCGCCCCCAGAACTTTGCACTCAATGAAATTGGCCTGAGGAACGTCCTTGGGCATGAAGATATGCGCTTCCATGCCGGCCGCCGCCGCATAGGCCGCCGCGGCACTCGCTGCATTTCCAGCCGACGGCACGGCGATCTTCTTGATCCCTAGCTCGCGCGCCATCGAAATCGCCGCGGTCATGCCGCGAGCCTTGAAAGAACCCGTGGGATTGAGGCCTTCGTCCTTGACCCAGAGATCCTGTGCGCCGACGGCCGTGCCAAGGCGCGGAGTCCTGACCAGCGGCGTCATGCCTTCGCCCAAGGAAACGATGGATTCCCGCCGGGTCACCGGCAGTGCGGGCCAATACCGCCACAAATCGGCCTTCGCCTGGGCCAAAGATTCCCGCACCCAAGACTTACGGATTGCATCCAAGTCATAGCGGACCAGCAAGGCTCCACCACACGAGCAGAGGTTGTGGATCTGATTCGCGGCGAAGTGTTGGGAGCATAGGCTGCATTCCAGGTGCGTGACGTTAGGCATAAAGAATCAGGATAATATATGCGCCTAACGGTACCAAGCCAGCCATCCCACAGCTTTCGCTCTATAATGAGGGGCGGCGCAATGCCTCGCCAAGTCCTGTGATGGTTGCCCCTACAGAAGCGGATCGTATTGTCCTGAATCAGGATCAGGTGAGACGAATCTTGCAGAGCAAGGCGCTCCGTACTTCCGAAGTCCATCGCAACCTGCTTCACTACCTGTCGGAAAAATCTCTTTCCGGAGAAGCCGAAACCCTGAAAGAGTATACGGTTGGCCTGGACGCGTTTGCGAAGCCGGAGAGCTACGATCCGCGGCAGGAGTCCGTTGTGCGTATGCACATGGCCCGCCTGCGCCAGAAGCTGGCCGAGTATTACCGCACCGAGGGCGTCGATGATCCCATCGTGGTGGACCTGCCGAAGGGTGCGTTCAAGGTCACATTCGAGCCGCGCGTGGCTCTCGCCGCGCCCGCGCCGGAACAGCCCGCGCAGATACTCACCCCCCGGGCTTCGCGGTTTTCCCGCACAACTTTGCTGTTGTTGGGACTCTTGGCCATGGCGTTGGCCTGTGCGGCCTACTTGGGATTCCGCCTGGCCCAGGTCAGCAGCGCCACACTGCCATCGCCCGCTGTCTGGACGCCGGAATTGCGTGAACTGTGGGCTCCACTGCTGTCTACCGACCGGCCATTAGTGGTTGTTCTGGCAACGCAGCAATCGGGAAATCTGACGGGTATCTCCACCGCGAACGGGGCCTTCTTGTTGGGCCAGTTTCTGGCGGACCGCAAACAGAGCGTTTACCTGACCGGGAGCGGGGACCTGTCCATGCCGGATATCGTCATGGGGAATCTTGTCTTTCTGGGCGCGCCGTCTTCGAATCCGCAGATCCAGGCTCTACCCTTGCAGAGTGAGCTGGCGGCGGAACCGGAAGGTATACGGAACTTACACCCGGCACGCGGTGAGCCGGAATTCTTTCCCCATCCGCCGCCGCGAACGGCCAGCAGCACGGTGGATGAGAGCTACGCCCTGATCACGAATGCTCCCGGCGTCAAGGGAAAGGGCGATGCGTTGTACCTTGCCGGGACCAATGCCGCGGGCCCGTCCGCGGGCGTGGAAGTCTTCACCGAGCCCGGCCCCGCTCATATGGTGGTGGAAAGAATCCGCAAACCGGATGGAAAACTTCCACGCTACTATCAGGTGCTGCTAAAGGTGAAATCGGTGGATGGCATGCCCATCGATATCACTTACGTGTTCCACAAAGAACTGCGCGCTCAATAACGCACCACCTCCAGAAATAAGCCCGAAGCCGGTGCCGTCCATGCCGCTACGTCCAGCTTGGGGTTCTTGCGCCCGCCCAGCAATCCATCGAATTCTTCCACGCTCACTTCGCCCAATCCGACCTTCACCAGAGTGCCGGTCAGCCGCCGCACCATCTTCCACACAAAATGGGAAGCCTCGATGCGGAACACGACCATATCTTCGTCGCGTCCTACCTCGGCGGAGGTGACTTCAACGGTAGTCGATTCGCCGGGCCGCGAAGGGTCCGCCGCGCGGAAACACACGAAGTTGTGGCGCCCCGCTATGAGCGCCGCCGCCTTCTGCATGCCATCGACATTCAGCGGCTCTTTGATCCACCAGACGAAGCGTTTGGAAAGCGCGGCTTTGCGCGTCGAAATCTGATAAAAGTATGCGCGGGAGACCGCGTCGTGGCGGGCGTGAAACCGTGGAGGCGCTTCCACGCACTCCAGTACGGCGATGGAAGAGGGCAGCCGGTCGTTGAACTCGCGGAGAAGCCGTGGAGAACTCAACTCCCCGCCCGCGGTGCGTGTTTTCAGATGAGCGACTTGTCCGATGGCATGAACCCCGGCGTCGGTGCGGCCCGCTCCCTGGATATCCACCTCTACCCCGAAGAGTTCGCCGGCAACACGTTGCAACTCGCCCTGCACGGTGCGTGGGGCGTTGATTTGCGCCTGCCAGCCGGAGTACCGGGAACCATCGTATTCGAGAGTAAGCTTGAACGTCCGCATGCAATCGCTATTATGCGGCACCGGGTATGGGGAGTGAAGTTGAAACAAGGGATGGGCAAGGGCACCCCCAGCGCCGCTTGCCCAAAGTTATCCCCGTTGGCACCAGTCTAGGTCCGCATTTCGGTCGAGTCGTTGCGAAATTGTAACACACTTGTAAACTCGCGCCCGGAGCATTAAAATAAGTCGCTATCTTTCAGACTCTTGGTTACAATCGCGTCATTGCATAGGCCGCCACCATCCACCGCTAAAGTAGAAGATATGCAGACCGTTTTGGTGATCGACGATGACGAGGGCTTGCGCGACACCATCGGACTCATGCTGGAAACCGAGGGATTCCGGCCAGCCCTCGCCGACAACGGGAAAACAGGTCTCCAGCAGGCGCTATCCTCGCGGCCAGATCTTGTGCTGGTGGATTTGCGGATGCCCGGCTTGAGCGGCATCGAAGTGTGCAAACAGATTCGAGCGGCGGGCATGAAGACGCCCCTCATCGTGCTGAGCGCCGTGGGCGACGAAATGGATAAAGTCCTGCTGCTTGAAATGGGAGCCGACGACTATGTGGTCAAACCGTTTGGCACGTGGGAATTGCTCGCCCGCATTCGTGCTTTATTGCGCCGGTCGTCCTCCGAGGAAACAAAATCGGTCAGTTTCAGCGACATATGAAGTGGATTTCACAAGGCGCGTCGTCCGCAAAAAAGGCGAGGAGCTGAAGCTCACGCGCGCCGAATATAATTTACTGACGTACTTCCTGCAGAACCCGGATCGCGCGCTTACCCGGGACATGATCCTGAATTCGGTGTGGGGCTATGAATCCTTCCCGAACACACGCACCGTGGACGCGCACGTGGTCCGCTTGCGGCAGAAGCTGGAACCGGACCAGGGGGCGCCACAACACTTTCTCACCGTTCACGGCGTGGGATACCGCTTTCTGCCGTAGCTATTTTATGGCACGCATTGTATTAGTAGTGGAAGACACCGACATTGGCCGGGACGCTTTGGAACTCGCGCTGGCGCGGATGCCGAATGTTATTGTCAAAATCGTAAAGTCCGCGGAAGAGGCCCTTGCGCTTCTCGGCGAGAACACCTGCGCTTTGGTAACGGACTTAAACCTCCCGCGCATGGATGGCTTTGAGTTGATCGAGGCGGTTCGCTCCGATCCGGAGCGGCGGCGGATCCCGATCATGGTCATTAGCGGGAACAGCGATCCGGATACGCCGTCGCGATTGGTGGCGCTGGGCGCCAACGCGTATTTTCCCAAACCTTTTTCCCCCGCTGAAGTACGCAGCAGACTGGAGCAACTGATTCATGCTTCGTAGAACTCCGTATCTTGTTTTGTTGCTTGCGCCGCTGATCTTAGAGGCTCAGGAGCGCAGCGATTTGCGGCAAATCATGGACCGCCTGGACCGGCTGGAGCGGGAAAATCAGACCTTGGCGGACCAAGTCCGCGCGCTGAGATCTGAACTCGCTACGTCACGAGGCGCACAGGCCGCTTCTCCCGCCATCAGCGCAACGGCCGAGCCGGCGCCCATCACCGCCCCGATCGAAGAAAGAATAGCCGTGGTTGAACAGCGGACACAGGACCTGTCCCAGAGCAAAGTCGAGGCTAGCCAGCGCCTGCCCGTCACTCTAACCGGAATGGTCCTGTTTAACGCATACCTCAACGGTGGCGCCAGCGGAGGGTTTCAGGCTCCTTTGGTGGCTTCCCTTTCCGACAGCGTTTCCCGCGGTGCGGCAAGCCTCAGCCAAAGCATCATTGGACTGCGTTTTCAAGGCCCGCGGATCCTGGGAGGAGGCCAGGTGAAAGGTACCTTCGACATGGACCTGTGGGGAGGCACGGCGAGTTCTCTGAATCACCTGGTCCGTCTGCGGGTCGCCACCGTGAGAGTGGATTGGAAGAACAGCAGTATTATTGTCGGGCAGGATAAGCCCATCATCGCTCCGCGGGACCCGGATTCGTTGTCGCAAGTGGCGTTCTCGCCCCTGACCTCGGCTGGTAATTTGTGGTTGTGGCAGCCGCAGGCGCGGTTCGAACAGCGCTTTGCGCTGGGTGAGAACGCGGGAATCCGGGCGCAGGCCGGTGTTTATCAGACCAGTGAGCCATTGGCCAGCGCGGGTCCTGAGTATCAGAATACGCTTGCCACGTCGCGGCCCGCGTTGCAGGGACGCTTTGAATTGTGGCGGAAATCCGGCTCGGGAGCTCGCATCGAAATCGCGCCGGGTTTCCATGCGAGCCAAACACACGTCGGTAACCTATCGATCCCTTCGCGCTTGTTTACGATGGATTGGCTGATCCAGCCCGTGCCCAAACTCCAGTTCACCGGCACGTTCTTCAACGGACGAAACACGGCTGGGGTGGGTGGCTTGCGGCAGGGTTTCACCATCATCAACGACTACCGGTACTCGGCGATCCGGGCCAAAGGGGGCTGGGCACAACTGAGCTACCTGGCGACCAACCGTCTCACATTCAATCTCTACGGCGGACAGGAAAGCAACCAAACGGCGGATCTGCTGCGCGGCCAGATTGCGCGGAACTTTTCGTATGCCGCCAATGTGCGTTATCGCATCGGTTCGAACGTATTGATCGGAGCGGAAGCGAACCAGGTGCGCACGAACTACTTCGGCGGCCCTCTTCGTCTGGTGAATCACTATGATCTTGCGCTGGCGTATCTGTTTTAGCGCTGGCGTATTGTCACTTGCCGCCGCCACCGTCAGCGGACGTGTGGAATTGCGCGATTCGCGCGACCCGGCAGTACGCAATCGCGCGGATTATTCGGGCGTGGTGGTTTCCCTCAAGCCGGCGCGGGGCGGTCCGGCTATCGCTCCGGGGAAACACGCTGTCATGCTGCAGAAGGACAAAACCTTCACGCCGCATGTGATGGCCGTCCCCATGGGAATAATAGTAGTTTTCCCCAACGCCGATCCAATTTTTCACAACGCGTTTTCCAGCTACAGCGGACAAATCTTTGACATAGGCTTGTATCCGCCGGGCTCCACCCGCTCGGTGCGTTTCGCCCGCGAAGGCGTGGTACGCGTGTTCTGCAACATCCATTCCGAGATGAGCGCGGTGATCGTAGTGGTGGGCTCGCCTCATTTCGCGGCCACCAAGCGCGACGGCTCTTACGAAATCTCAGGCGTGCCTCCCGGGGACTACGACCTCTCCGTCTTTCATGAACGCGCCGCGGAACCGGCGCTGCGGGCGTTAACCCGGAGAGTCGTTGTGGGGCCGGATGGCGCCAGCTTGCCGGCGATGACCATTTCAGAAGCGGGATTTCTGTCGATTCCGCACAAGAACAAGTACGGTCACGATTACGGCGAAGAACCCGCCGATCGTGCCGGCTATCCAGGTAAGAAATAACCATGCCCGCTTCCTTCACGCGCCTTTCGTTGCTCTGGAAGATCTTGCTTTCCACCTCGCTTGCGCTCACGGTCCTGTTCGCCGTCATGGGCTGGATCGTACAGGACAACGCGACGCGTGCCATGTCGGCGAGTGTTGACGGAGAGGTCCAGGCCAGCTTCCGGGCGTACGATTCCTTGTGGCGCTCCAAGGCCGAAACACTCGCGTCCATCAGCCTGGTGCTCAGCCGGATGTCGGATGTACGCGCGGCTTTCAGTACGGGTGACCAAGCCACCATTCGCGATACGGCAGGGGAATTGTGGAAGCAGATTTCCGACCAGGATGCGATCTTCATGGTGACCGATTCCGGTGGCCGGGTCCTCGCTTCTCTCGGCGGGCAGTTTGGCGGCACACTGAACGAAAACTTGCCGGTGGTACGCGAAGCGGCTCCCGGATTTCCCAAGCAGGGCGCGGGGTTCATGACCGCGGGCGGCCGCTTGTATCAGATCGCCGTGACTCCCGTTTACGTGCAGGCGGGACGGGGTTTGGGCTTATTGAATGTTCTGGTGGCGGGACATGTGGTCGGCCAGGACGTTGTGAAGAACTTGAAGGATTCCACCGGCGGCAGCGATTTCTGTTTTCTTTCGGATGGCCGCGTGATCGCTTCCACTCTCGATCCATCCGCCAACGCAAGTGTGCAAGCCGCCGGCCTCGCCAACGGAAGCCTGCGGCGAATTGAAGCGGGCGGCACGGAATACACGTTACTGGGAACGCCATTGCTCGATGTCGCCGGTAGACCCGTGGGCGAACTCCGCATCTTGCGCTCGTTTGCGGGCGCACGCGAGCAAATCAACGCCTTGCGCCGGAACATTTTCCTGGTGTGGCTGCTGGCCGTGCTCGTCGGGTTGTGGCTCACCTATAGCTTGGCCCGCGATATCTTGAAGCCCGTAAAAGAACTGGACCGTGGCGCCGCCGAAGTTTCGCGCGGCAACTATGACTACCGCGTCCCGGTGGCACGTGGCGACGGGCCCGGCGGCGATGAACTGGGCAGATTGGCGACGGCATTCAATGCCATGTGCGGCTCCATCCAGAATGCCCGCCAGGAGCTGATCCGCCAGGAACGCATCGCCACCATCGGCCGCATGTCGACCTCCATTGTCCACGATCTGCGCAACCCTCTCGCGGCAATATATGGCGGCGCGGAAATGCTGATCGACACGGGACTCTCTCCGGACCAGGTGCGGCGCCTGGCGGGAAATATCTACCGCTCTTCGCGGCGCATGCAGCAGATGCTGCAGGAGCTGATGGACTCCGGCCGCGGACGGGGCTCGGAAGCGGAATTATGCCGTCTGCATGACATTGTGCGCGCGGCCTGCCAGGAATATGCCGGCACGGCCGAGGCGCAGTCGGTCGAAATCAAAACCAGCGTGGCCGAAGACATCGAGCTCCCGCTGGAGCGCGCGCGCATGGAGCGCGTATTCCTGAACCTGATCGATAACGCGCTGGAGGTGATGCCGAACGGCGGGCGCCTGAACATTTCCGCCGAAACCGATGGTGCGGCCGTGCTGGTGCGTGTGCAGGACACCGGCCCCGGCATTGCTCCGGAAATCCGCGCTCGCCTGTTCCAGCCCTTCGTCACCGCGGGCAAGAAGCACGGCGTGGGCCTGGGTCTCGCCTTCTCCCATCAAACCGTGCTCGACCACGGCGGCGATTTGTCAATGGACACGGCGTCCACGCAAGGTGCGTGCTTCCTCATCCGCCTGCCGCTGGCGGTTCCGGTATGAGGGGCCCTGCGCGCCGTTGTACACTTCGGCGTGCTAAACTGCAGCCTTTGTGAATACGGATATCTGCTTTCTGACGGCGAGCGAGCTGGCTCGCCGCATCCGCCGCAAGGAACTTTCCTCTTCTGAGGTATTGGAAGCGCACGCCCGGCAGATCGAGCGGCTGAATCCCCAAGTGAACGCCATCGTCACGCTCGTGCTGGATCAGGCGCGCGAACGGGCCCGCCTCCTCGATGAAACCGCCGCGCGCGGCGAATTCTTCGGCCCTCTACACGGGCTCCCGATCGCGCATAAGGATCTGACGGAAACCAAGGGCATCCGCACCACCTACGGCTCGCCGATCTTTGAGAACCACGTACCGGACTTCAGCACGCTGCTGGTCGAACGCGCCCAGCAGGTGGGCGCGATCACGATCGGCAAGACCAACACGCCGGAGTTCGGCGCGGGCTCGCAGACGTTCAATCCGATTTTCGGCGCCACGCGCAACCCGTGGGACTTGTCCAAGACCTGCGGCGGATCCAGCGGAGGCGCGGCCGTTGCGCTCGCCTGCGGGATGCTCCCCCTTGCCGATGGCACGGATCTGGGCGGCTCCCTGCGCAATCCGGCCAGTTTTTGTTCTGTCGTCGGCTTCCGCTCTTCGCCCGGCCGCGTACCCAACGTTCCCAGCCGCTCGGCGTGGAACGCCATGAACATCTCCGGCCCCATGGCGCGAACCGTGCAAGATGTGGCGTTGTTCTTGTCCGCAATCGCGGGCCCCGATCCGCGCTCGCCGCTCTCCATCCATGAGGTAGGTTCGCGCTTCGCGGAACCGCTCGATCGAGACTGCAAAGGGCTGCGCATTGGCTGGTGTGCTGATTTCGCGGGGATTCCACTCGACCGCCGTGTGCGCGAAGTGATCGATTCCCAGCGCAAGTCGTTCGAATCGCTGGGCTGTGTCACGGAAGATGCGCGCCCTGATTTTTCCGGCGCGGATGAATCGTTCAAGACTCTTCGCGCGCTGACGTTCTATCAACAGCACCACGCCTTGCTCGAGCCGCATCGCGCGCGCATGAAGCGCACGGTAATTGAAGAAATAGAGCGCGGCTCACGCCTCACCGGGCCGCAAATCGCTCGCGCTGAAACGTTACGTTCGGAGTTGTTCGCGCGCGTGGCGGAGTTCATGCGCAGTTACGACTTCCTGGTATTGCCTACCGTGCAAGTGCCGCCGTTCCCCGTGGAGCAGGAGTACATCACCGAAATCGAAGGCATCGCGATGGCCAGCTACGTGGACTGGATGCGCTCCTGCTACTTCATTTCCATCACAGCGCTGCCGGCCATCTCCGTTCCCGCCGGGTTTACACTGGAGGGCTTACCAGTTGGCCTGCAGATCGTCGGCCGCCATCAGGACGACTGGGGTGTCCTGCAAATTGCGCATGCGTTCGAGCAGGTGAGCGGAGTCCAACGGCGCCCGCCGCTGGTGACTTAACGCCGCGCGTCGTCGATTGACTCACCCGCCAGCCACGCTTTGCCGAAACCGTAAAGTCTTTCGGTAGCGGGCCCCTTCAACCCCGGCAGATCCAGCTTCACTTGGAAACCCAGACCGGACTGCAAATAAGCGAGGTACCGGTAGCCCACCGGAAACTTTTCCAGAAGCGCCGGATCGAGTTTGACGGATTGCGCGGGGTCCACGGGATCCATGCGGTCCTTTTCGTAACACAAGCGGCGCAGGACGATGGCCCACTTGCCATCGCGTTTCTCCAGGAAATCGTAGAAGCGTCCGGTGCACAGCACATCCACCAGCACATCGTGCACGGGAGCGCGCTGCGAAATTGACATCTTGGTCTGCGCGATGGCGCGATTTCCAGACAAGTCGATCGAGCAGCCGCCCAGGAAATGCAGGATACTGACCCCGCGCTCGAATCCCGCGCGGCTGATGTCGATAAATTCGCTGGCGCTGCCCTGGAACCAGGTCGCCATCATGAAGCCGTCGTCATGCCAGACCGTGCGGAAGCGCTCCCAGTCGCCGGCATCCCGCCAGACGGCCCAATTTTCGATCAGCTCGCGTATGGCGAGCTTGTCTAGAAGGCCGGTGGGAAGCGACGGAGTCATAAGCATTTAGAGTAGCTATATTAGGAGTGTCATGAAACGTCGCGCAAGTCTACCGCTCATTGCCGCTGGCGCAGCCGTCGTTATCGGCGCGTCGTGGGTTCTGGCGGACCGCCTGGAGGACACGCTCTTCATCCCCCTGGATCATCCGGCGATCCAGTACGCAACACGGGAGCCAAACGACGCCGTGGCGCGGCTCGCGGCGCGGCTCGATAACAAGCAGGCGAAACTCGACTTTGCGCCCAACGGCTTGGGTTATCTCCCCGCGCTCCTGAAAGAATTGAATGTGCCGATTGACTCTCAGGTACTGGTGTTTTCCAAGACCAGTATTCAGGCGAATCACATCAGCCCGCGCTCCCCGCGCGCCATCTACTTCAATGACGAAGTCTCCGTCGGCTACGTCCGCGAAGGCGACGTGCTGGAGTTTAGCGCTCTCGATCCGCGCCAGGGCGTGAAGCTCTACACCATGGACGTGGATCAGGACGAAAAACCCTCCATCGCGCGCCGCGATGAGTGCCTGCAGTGCCATCAGGGTCCGGTCACGCTGGCGGTTCCAGGCCTGCTGATCAGTTCTGTGCATCCGAGCACACCGGGCAGCGAAGGCCACGGCAACGCGTTCATGACCGATCACCGCACGAAATTCGCTGAGCGCTGGGGGGGCTGGTACGCCACCGGCACGCACGGCAGCGAGCAGTTCCATCTGGGCAACAATCCGAATTTGACGGACCCCATCCATCCCGGCCCGGGCCTGCGCCAGGGTACGCAGAACGTGACCAATCTTGGCGAGCGGTTCGACGCTAAGGCGTATCTGGCGCCGACCAGCGACATCGCCGCACTGATGGTGCTGGAGCATCAGGTTCGCATGACCAACCTGCTGATCCGCATCGGCTGGGATACCCGCGTGGCCGCGCAGGACGGCAAACTCGAAACCGAACGCAAGCAACTCGACGCTGAAATAGAAGAGATGGTCGCTTACATGCTCTTCGGCGACGAAGACCAGCTCAAGGAACCCGTGGCGGGCGTATCCACGTTCAGCAAGACGTTTTCCCAGCGCGGCCCTCGCGACAAGCAGGGGCGATCGCTGCGCGACTTCGATCTGAAGACCCGCCTGTTCCGCTATCCGCTCTCATACATGATTTACAGCGCGGCGTTCGACGCCCTGCCGGACGTGGTTCACGAGCGCGCCTACCGTCTGCTCTATGACATTCTGACCGGCAAGGATCAGCGCAAGGATATTGGCGATCATTCGCTGGCGCATCTAACCCCGCAGGACAAGACGGCGATCCTGGAGATCCTCAGCGCCACCAAGTCCAACCTGCCGGCGTATTGGGCGGCGCCGACTGGCGCGCAAGGCGGCGCGCAAAAATGAAGGCCCTAGCCTTCGTAAAAGTATGACTTCCGCACTCGACGGCAAGCCCGTTCCTTCCGCAACCCGGCAGGAGTTCTACCGCCGGCTGCGCGAAAAGAACGCCGCACCGCTGTGGGAGGTCCTGGCCAATTTGGTGACTCCGCAGCCCAAGCCGCGCTGCGTTCCGGCGCTCTGGAAATACGAAGACATGCGTGCGCTGCTCATGGAGTCCGGCGGCCTGATCACCGCTCAGGAAGCCGAGCGGCGCGTCCTGATTCTGGAAAACCCCGGCATCCCCGGGATGTCGCAGATCACGCAAAGCCTGTACGCCGGATTGCAACTGGTGCTGCCCGGAGAGTCCGCGCCCACGCATCGCCACACGGCATCGGCGCTGCGCTTCATCCTGGAGAGTGACGCGGGCTTTACGGCCGTCGACGGCGAAAAGACCACCATGCGGCCCGGCGACTTCATCGTGACTCCCTCGTGGACCTATCACGACCATGGCAATCCGGGCGCCGGTCCAGCCATTCGGCCCGTTATTTGGATGGACGTGCTGGATCTGCCCATCATCAACATGCTGGACGCCAGTTTCTCCGATCATCATCCGCAAGGCACGCAGCCCCTCACGCGCCCGGATGGCGACGCGCAGGCGCGCTACGGAGCGAATCTCTTCCCGGTTGACTACGAACCCAGCCGCAACACCACGCCGGTGTTTTCGTATCCGTACGCGCGCAGCCGTGAGGCGCTGGACCGCGTGCAACGCGGCGGCCCCCTGCATCCCTGTCACGGATTCAAGATGCGTTATGTGAACCCGGCGACCGGCGGATCACCCATGCCCGCCATTGGCACGTTCCTGCAATTGTTACCCAAAGGATTTGCGGGCTCGGCCCACCGCTCCACCGATTCCACGATCTTCTGCGTGGTCGAGGGCAGTGGCCGCACGCGCATTGGCGATACTACGTTTCCCTGGACGCAGCACGACATCTTCATCGCGCCGTCCTGGATGCCGGTGTCGCACTCCTCCGACAGCGAGGCCGTCCTGTTCAGCGCCTCCGACCGGCCTCTGCAGCAGATGCTGGGTTTCTGGCGCGAGGAAGCGCCCACATCCTAACGGGGGACCTCCTGGTTCACCCAGCGCAGTGCGAACGCGCACACCGCGGAGATCAGCGCCGGCACGGCAGCCACCAGAAACAGCTCGCGATGCGCCAGTCCGCGCCCCAGCAAGATGCCCGCCACCACCGGCCCCACAATCGCGCCGATGCGGCCGAAGCCCAAGCCCGATCCGATGCCCGTGGACCGCAGATACGTCGGATAGTAAATCGCCGCCAGTGCATTGATCGCCGATTGCCCTCCCGGAATGCACCAGCCGGCGATGAAGGCCGCCGCGAACAGCAGCGCCAGGGGCAGCGCGGGCTGCCCGATCATCGCCACGCTCACGGTGGCCACCGCGAACAACGCCGTCAGCACGCCGCGGAATCCCAGGCGGTCAATCAGCCAGCCGTTGACGATCGCGCCGATGGAGCCGCCCACCGGCACCGCCGTCCCCACCAGCACGGCAATCGAGGTCGTGTAACCCTGGTCGCGCACCACCGTGGGCAGCCAGCTCCCCAGGAAATACAGATTCGCCAGGTTCATGAAGTTGAGGACCCACAGCAGCAGCGTGCCCACCGCGCGGCCCTCACGGAAGAGATGCAGCAGTGGCACACCTTGGCGATTCTCTTCCTCCATCACATAGCGGACTTCCCCGGCCGGCAACGGAGCGTTGATGCGCTGCAGCCAGCGCCGCACTTTGTCCAAATCTTTATTCTTCTGTACCAGAAATTGCAGCGATTCCGGCAACAGAAAAATCATCGCGAGTGCAATCGCCAACGGAACCGTGCCGCCGAACACGAACACCGAGCGCCACCCGAAGCGCGGAATCAGCGCGGAAGCGATGAAGCCGCCGAGCGCCGCTCCTACCGTGAAAAAGTTCGCCACCACCATCATCACGGTGACCCGCAAGCGCGAGGGGCTGTATTCGCCCGCCAGCGCCATGGCATTGGGCATGATGCCGCCCATGCCGATCCCCGCCAGCAGCCGGATGGCCAGTAATTCGTTGACCGATTCGGCGCGAGCCGTCCACAACGCCGCGAGCGAGAAATAGATGGACGCGAAGATCAGCACGGGCCGCCGGCCGATCTTGTCCGCCAGCATGGAAAACCCGTAAGAACCGATCAGCACCCCCACCAGCGCGGCGCTGAGTACGCGCCCCATCATGGCGGCGGGCACGCCGAATTCGCGGATTACAGCCGGCGCCACATACCCCATGGCCTGCACGTCGAAGCCGTCCATGATGAGGCACAGGCCACAGAGACCGAAGAGGGTCCACTGGAACCGCCCCAGGCGGCTCGCGTCCACCAGCGTGGCGATATTGACTGTGGCCGGAGTCTCCACCAAAGCACTCCATCATACCCATTTGGGTGTAACCTCGTACCCCCGACGCACGCTAGAATGGTATTAAGTCGAACTTTGCGGCCTGCATGAACTTTAGCGAACTATTCATCAAGCGCCCCGTTATGACCGCCCTGGTCATGATTGCGATTGTTTTGTTTGGAATCGCGGGCTACCGCGCGCTCCCCGTCAGCGACCTTCCCAACGTGGATTATCCGACGGTGCAGGTGCAGGCTAGTTTGCCGGGCGCCAACCCGGAAACCATGGCTTCGGCCGTGGCCACTCCACTGGAGCGTGAGTTCGCCACCGTCGCCGGCATCGACTCCATGACGTCGACCAGTAGTACCGGCTCGACGAACATCACCGTCCAGTTCTCGCTGGAGCGCAACATCGATGGCGCCGCCGCGGATATCCAAAGCGCCGTCGCCACCGCCCTGCGCAGGCTCCCGCCAGGGATGCCCGCTCCTCCCACGGTACGGAAAGTCAACCCGGCCGACCAGCCGGTGCTGTTCCTGACCATGTCGGCACCCACGTTGCAGCTTTCCCAGGTGGATGAGTACGCCGAAAACCTGATGGCGCAGCGGATCTCCATGCTCAACGGTGTGGCCCAGGTTTTCGTGGTCGGAGGCCAGAAGTGGGCCATTCATGTCCAACTGGATCCCAGTCTGCTGGCCGCGCGCCAGATTGGCATTGATGAAGTTCACTCGGCGCTCCAGAAGCACAACGTGAACCAGCCAACCGGGACGCTCTGGGGGAGCAAGCAGGCCTTTACGGTGCGGGCCAACGGGCAGTTGATGACGGCGGAGGCCTTCCGCGACATGATAGTGGCCTACCGCAACGGCTCCCCTGTCCACTTGCGCGATCTGGGCAATGTGATCGACAGCGTCCAGAACGACAAGGCTGCGATGTGGAGCTATTCGGAAAAAGGCGGCGAGCGGTCCATCGGACTGGCTGTCCAGCGCCAGCCAGGCACGAATACGGTGGAGGTGGTTGACCGCATCAAGGCTCTGCTGCCCACCTTCCGCGAGATGGTGCCGCCCTCCGTGAAATTCCACATCGAGATGGACCGCTCCTTGCCGATTCTCGAGTCCGTCAACGACGTGAAATTGACGCTGCTGCTCACCATGGGCCTGGTGGTGCTGGTGATCTTCCTGTTCCTGCGCAATGTGTCCGCCACGCTGATTCCCAGCCTGGCGCTGCCCATTTCCGTGGTCGGCACGTTCGCCGTGATGAGCCTGCTCGATTACTCGCTGGACAATCTGTCGCTGATGGCGCTGACCCTCTCGGTGGGCTTCGTCGTCGACGATGCCATCGTGGTGCTGGAAAACATTGTCCGCCACATGGAAATGGGCAAATCCCGCATGGAAGCGGCTCTCGAAGGTTCCCGGGAAATCGCCTTCACCGTGCTCTCGATGACCTTGTCTCTCGCCGCCGTATTTATCCCGGTCATGTTCATGAGCGGCCTCATCGGACGCCTGTTCCACGAATTCGCCGTCACGATCATGGTGTCCATCCTTATTTCGGGGTTTGTCTCCGTCAGCCTGACGCCCATGCTGTGCAGCCGGTTCCTGAAGCCTCCCACGGAAAACCACAATATTTTGTACCGGGCTTCGGAAAAAGTCCTGCAAGGCATGACCTCGCTCTACGGCTGGACCTTACGGGGCGTGATGCGGCACCGGCCTTTGACCATGCTGGTGGCCCTGGGCACCCTGGTCGCCTCCATCTATCTCATGGGAATTACGCCCAAGGGTTTTATTCCGCCCACCGATACCGGCATGCTGTTCGGAAACCTGGAGGCGGGCCAGGATATCTCCTTCGACGCCATGAAAGAGACGCAGCAGCGGGCGGCCGCTGTCGTGGCGAAGGATCCCAACGTTGAGATTTTCGGTTCCTTTATTGGGGGTGGCGGTGGCGGCGGCAGCATGGCCGTCAATCAGGGCCGTTTCTTTATCAAGCTCAAGCCCCGCCACGAGCGCAAGCTGACGCCGGAACAGGTGATCGAGGAAATTCGGCCCAAACTCGCGCAGGTCACCGGCGCCCGGGTGGTCTTGCAGAACCCTCCGCTGGTTCGTATCGGCGGCCAGATGTCGCGGGCGCTGTACCAGTTCACGCTGCAATCCACCGACCTCAAGGAGCTCTACACGGCTGCCGCGGACTTCGAAAAGCGGCTGCGGGCGACGCCCGGCTTTATCGACGTCAACAGCGACTTGCAGATTTCCAGCCCGATTCTCAGCGTCGAGATCGACCGCAACCGGGCTTCCTCGCTGGGCGTCACCGAAGAGCAAATCGAGACCGCGCTCAATGACTCTTACGGGCAACCCCAGGTCTCCACCATTTATACCCAGGTGGATACCTACTGGGTGATCCTCGAGGTGAAGCCTGAATATCAGCGGGACCCCAACGGTTTGGGACTCTTGTACCTGCGTTCCAGCAACGGCAAACTGGTGCCGCTTAGCGCCGTCGCGTCCCTCAAACCGGGCGTCGGACCGTTGACTGTCCAACACTTCGGCGAATTGCCCGCGATCACCGTCTCATTCAACACCCCGCCCGGCGTTTCCCTGGGCGAGGCCGTCGACCGCGTTCAGGAACTGGCTCGCGAGACGCTGCCGGATTCGGTCAGCACCAAGTTCCAGGGAACCGCCGCCGCGTTCCAGGCATCTTTGCGCGGCATGGGCGTACTGCTCGCGCTGGCGGTGCTGGTCATTTATCTGGTGCTGGGGATTCTGTATGAGAGCTTCATCCACCCGCTCACGATTCTCTCCGGATTGCCCTCCGCCGGCCTGGGCGCGCTGGCGACCCTGTACCTGTTCCACAACGAGCTCAACATTTATTCTTTCGTCGGCATCATCATGCTCATCGGCATCGTGAAAAAGAACGCCATCATGATGATCGACTTCGCGCTCGAATCCCAACGCGACCACGGCACTCCGCCGGCCGAAGCCATCGTCGAAGCCTGCCTGGTGCGCTTCCGGCCCATCATGATGACCACCATGTCGGCGCTGGTCGGCACCATGCCCATCGCTCTTGGACTGGGCGCCGGCGGCGAAGCGCGGCGTCCCATGGGTCTGGCGGTGGTCGGTGGCCTGGTCGTCTCGCAGTTGTTGACGCTCTACATCACACCCGTGTTCTACACCTACATGGAACGCTTCCAGGGCTCCGGCAAGAAGAAGAGCAAGGACCGCGAGGCCAAACCCGAAGCCGGTGTGCCGATGGAAGTGGCGCTGGAAGCTTAAGTTCCCGCCCCAAGCCCCGGCAGTGCACCTAGCGGACTACCCCCCCTGGCGGTAGTAAGTCAATGTGTCCGGTTTTATTCACACGTGATCTGTCCGGTTTCGTCTATTCATCCCGTTGCACCTCTACGGCTGGCCGAAGGAGGTTTTCTGGTTTTGGTTCTTAATGAGAGAAGAGTCGTAGGAGCGGTGGGAAAGTGGAAATCCCTGGGTTCGGGGATTTCCAAAGGACGGTGGGAACGGTGGGAAACCTGGGTTTGGTTTTCCACGGTTTCCACGGGCCTGGCTTTTCCACGGCTCTCGGTTTGCGGCTGGGGCTGGACCGGTTGTCCCTGCGCCGTGTAGCGGCCGACGGTGTGCGGGCCGAAGCGGATGGACACGGTTGCGTCCAGATGCTCGTGAATGGTTACCGTGCAGCCGGCCAAGGTGCTGCGGAATCGGCTCTTCTCCAACTGCCAGTGGCGGTCGCCGATCGCCACGGTATTGTCCTTGTCCACCACCCGCTCGGTCTGCACCGTGAAGATCCAGTTCAGATCCGAACGCGAGGTTTTGCGAAACGCCGTGGCGTTCTCCTTGGCCGGGACAGCGAAC
>CAMAVI010000069.1 GCA_945861625.1 Candidatus Sulfopaludibacter sp. SbA3 | reverse complement strand
GTGCGTGCGGACGCCGATATAGCCTATCTGTAGCGTCCAGCGCTTGCTCAATTCCGGTTCCCAGAGAAACGTGTACTGATGGGAATAGGGCGACTGCAAATCCCGCGGCACGTCGAACTGCGTGCGGCGGGCTCCCGGCCCCAGGTCGGTGTTTTGCAGCGGTGTGAACAGCGAGGGCGGCGCCTGTACCTCCACCTTCAGAAAATTCGGCGGGATCCAACGGCCCTGCTGGAGCGTTTGCGGATAGATGTCGCCGAATTGCAGACCATAGGCGGCGCGGATCACTCCCACGCCCTTCTTCTGCCAGGCCAATCCAAATTGCGGGGCAACCGTGTTGCAGTCGCAATTGAAATCGATCGGCGTGAGGTGATTGATCTCCGAAGGAGCCGTCACGGGGGCATAGCGCACTCCATAGTTGACGGTCAGGTTGGGCCGGGCCTTCCACACATCGCCGGCGAAGTATTGTTGATCGAACCACCGGAAGCCGCGGTGGCCGTTCCCGATCGCGGTTGAAAAGCGGCTGGCGATCCCCATGCGGAAGTTGGTGATGGCGTCGCGGCCGAAATCGTTACGGAAGTAAACATTGCCGCGCTCGCTGGACGCCTCCAACCCGTTGTTGTGCAAACGAACCACTTCGCCACCGATGGTAAATTGATGGCTGCCCACCGTGCGACGGTACTGTACCGCATGGCGGAAGCGGTTGATCCTGCGGTCCACGGGAATGGTCGCGGCCGGACCCAGGCTTTGGTAGGCGGTACCGATCAGCACCTGCGGCCCCACGGCGTTCGGCTCCGGCGTGAGCAGCGAATGGACGCGGTCAAATCCGGCCGTCACATCCAGGAATGAGCGTGCGGTGAAAACGTGGTTCCAGGTGAGGCGCACGTTGTGGGACTTCGTGTTGGTGTACGGGTTCTGCCCGGCCACCAATTGAAATGCTTCCACGTTCTGGTTGGTGTAGGAGTGCTGGGCATAGACCCTGTCTCGCGCGCCGATGTTTTGGTCGATGCGGATGCCCGACGCATCCGTGTTGATCCGCTGTGGGGAGTTCGTGTTCAGCGCCCGCGGATCGATGTCGGTACGGTTCGGCGCGGCCAGAGGATACGCGGCGATCCACCTTTGGAGCAGAGCGCGCACCGCCGGATCCGTCGCCAGCGGTGTCCGTTCGCCGGCCAGCGGGACCAGGACATTGCCGTTGACGTTGCCCCGCAACTTTTGTTGCGAGCCATCCACTGTCAAGTGCGCGCCGCGCCAGATGCCCATGCTGCCCACGAATCCGTAGTTGTTCTCCCGCGCCGGTCGCACGCCGCCGGCCTGAAAGAAAGAGCGCGCGCTGAAGATGCTGTTGGAATGGCTGTAGGACAAACCACCGTGGAAGTCCCGCGGACGTGACTGGGCGTTGAGGTGAATCTGAGACGTCGGGTTGTTGCCAAATTCCGAACCGAAATACTTCCGCTCCGGCTGGAATTCCGTGGTGATGGTCGCGCTGGTGCCCAACCGGATGTTGAGCTCCTTCAATGCGTTGTTATCGATCAGGTGGAAAGGAACGTTCTCGTTCCGGCGGCTTTCTCCCGCCTTGGCATCGGTGGCGCCCAACAAATTCAACTCCGTTCGCCTATCCTGTGTGGACTTCGGCGCAACGGGTTCCTTGGCCGGAGCCTCGGCGGCAGCCTGTTGAGCCGGGTTCGGTTGGGATTGTTGGGGCACTGCCTGCTGGGCCAAAAGCAGCACCAGGCACAGGGAATCGAGCATTGTCCTCCATTATGGCAAGGGTATGGCCGCCTCGGTACCGTCGCGATCACGCTATACTATATAAGGTTTTCGAATTCCGCTGGAGGTCATCGAATGAGACGAGTAATCTTGAGTGTTGCTGGTGTGTTGGTTCTCTCCGCCAGCGCTTTCGCGCAGAGTGAAATCGACCGCGCCCTGGCTGCGTCGCCCGCTCCATTGAAAGAGGGAGCCACGGTCATTAAGTGGAAGCCCGATCTCACGTATGACACGTTGAAGAAGGGCACCAACCGCTTGGTGTGCTACGACCGCTCAAGTGAAGCCGGCCGTCCCGCATTCGCCGTGCAGTGCACCAGCGTCGCCAACCTCGACCGCGTCGCGCAGAACCGGAAGTTTGAGCAGATTGCCGACAGGGCCGAGCGCCAGAAGGCTATTGACGCAGCCGAGGCCGCCGGAAGCCGTGCGAAGCCCGAGTATGGCTCGGTATTTTACATGATGAACGGCCCCGATCAGGCTGCCGCGCGCGTTCACGCGACGGTCGCACTGCCCGGCGCTACAGCGCAGTCTACCGGCTTGCCGGACAACAACAAGCAAGGCGGCGCCTGGATCATGTCCGCGGGCACCTCGACTGCCCACCTGATGACTCCCGGCCACTAAAACAATTTCCCCACGGGCGGCGGTTCCTTGCGGAGCTGCCGCCCGTATTTCATTTGGAGGAACCGTATGCGGCTTCGCATCGCCTGCGTTCTCGCTTGTGCGGCGCTGTTGACCGGACAAGGCAAGCAGACCTTTACGGGCGTCATCACCGACAGCATGTGCGCCACGGCGAATCATGCGCAAATGCGCATGGGACCGACCGACCCGGAGTGCGTGATCGCCTGTGTCCGGGCTCACGACGCCGTCTACGTTCTCTACACGGGCAAGGAAGCCTTCGATCTCAGCGATCAAAAAATGCCGGAAAAGTTCGCCGGGAAGAAGGTGACCGTTAACGGCACTGTTGACGCGAAGACCAAGACCATCAAGGTGGAGTCAATGGCGGAGGCGAAATAGGCTTCTTGCGCCGGGCCCGCTTCCGCGTAGCCTCCAGCGCCATGGGAACAAATTTCGAGAGCATGTGAGGCGTTCTGGCTGCGATCCAGGCGCGAACTTCAGCCTGCGTGCCCCAGAACTCTTCCGCAACTTCGCTATGCTCGTCGACGGCAACGGCCAGGTAGTAATCGCCGCCCGCCCCGGTCCATTCAATACGCCGTCCTGGTGTTGAGCTAACTGCCTCCACTGCCCCAATTCTCCGATTCCGTCTCTACGCGATCCTCCGTATTCCTACCCGGAGTTCTTGATCTGATTGGAGAGTATCATGCGATATGTGAGGCTACCATGGCTTAAACGTTCTACGATGGATGCCTTAGCCGTGCGCGGGCCGAAGTGCCAACTCGTTGAGAAAGCGTGCCGCTGCTACTTGCATAGCCGCGCACTCCACCGCTACCTGCTCGTCGGGCCGATGGCGAAGATTTTCTGAAATGCACCGTAGGATGGAGCGGACAGCGCTCTCCAGGAGAATTGCGGCCGTCGCTAGGTCTGCCGTGATAGGTCCCGTGACGACGCCCGCGGCCTGGGTGCATAGGTTGAGCGTCGCGAGACAGCCGCGGGCCGCCCGCAATGGAACGTCGATGGTGGCTCGCTGACACCGCGCCATTTCGTCCGTCCCGGCCTTGTTCCGGCGAGCCTCGCTGTAGGCCTGGTAGGCCGCGTTGTCGGCGTCCGCATGGAGCATGAGCTGTTCGGATGCATCCTTGGCGGCACGGCGAAGCAAGGATAGCTGATGGACGTCGCCGGCAAAGTTCGCGCGCTTCGCCATGAGTTCCAGGACCATTTGCAGGAGTCCGGCGCCGAGAGTGGCGGAAATCACGGCGACGGACACGCCGGTTGTAGGCTGTTCGGCGCCTGCCGCCCGTTGCCGGAATTCCGCGAGTGTCGAGTCCCAGATTGTATGTTTCTCCGTCAATGAGTGGTGCCAGCCTCTATTGGGAATCGTAACGCAGTTCCCGCCGGCGTCTCCCGGGGCGCTGGCTAATATCCCAGATGAACTATAATGACAACCACGATGAGATTTGCGTACTGCATTGCTGTCGCGGCTTGTTCGACATTGGCTTTGGCGCAGACCGCCCCGCCGCCCGCCACCCATCCCAAAATTTCCGTCCGCGGAAAAAACTACACGCCGCGATCGATCCTAACCCGCAACATGGGCACGCGCGAGGACCAGCAGACTCAGTTCCCGCCGCACAAAGTCATTAGTAACGTTTACTACGTGGGAACCCGCACGCTGAGTTCGTTCCTGATCGTTACGCCGCAGGGCAATATCCTGGTGAACAGCCTGTACGAGCGGAGTTTGCCCGCCGTTCGGAAGTCAGTGGAAGACTTGGGATTCAAGTTCTCCGATATCAAGATCCTGCTGGGCACGCATGCCCACGGGGATCACCAGGAAGCCGACGCCATGCTCAAGCAGGCGACCGGCGCCCAGGTGATGGTGATGGCCGAAGACATTCCGGCCTTGCAGGCGATGAAGCCCGGCGGCAAAGAGCATCCCGTGGACCGTGTGCTGCATGACGGCGACACGGTGAGTCTCGGCGGAGTCACGCTCACGGCGCATCTCACGCCCGGGCACACCCGCGGCTCCACGACCTGGACCATGAAGGCCGAGGAAAATGGAAAGTCCCACGACGTCGTGATCGGCGCCAGCGTAAGGCCGCCCGCGACGTTAACGCCGGCGATCGTCGCCGAGTTCAATCGCGCCTTCCCCGCGGTGCGCGCTCTGGCCTGCGATGTGCCGCTCGGCGACCATCCCGCGCAGTACCGCATGTGGGAGAAGCACGCCAAGCTGAAGAAAGGCGCGCCGAATCCGTTCATCGACCGTGCTGGATGCTTGTACGAAGCGGATATCGAAGAGGCGATGCTCCACGCGTTGGAGAAGGAGCAGGGGATAACCCGCTAGTCCGTATGCCGCGATCCATCTCCCGTTTGCTTTCGCTTGGCGGACTGCTGGTTGCAAGCGTGGCGCTTGCGCCGGCCCAGCAACAGCCCTTTCATCTTTCCGAAGCAACCATCTCTGGGATTCACGCAGCCTTCAAGTCCGGTCGACTGAACTGCCGCGATTTAGTGAACGCGTACTTGAAGCGCATCGAAGCCTACAACAAGTCCGGCCCCAGCCTGAACGCTATGCAGACCGTAAACAGCCGCGCGCTGGTGGAAGCAGACCGTCTGGACGCGGCCTACAAAGCATCCGGTCCCGTGGGTCCCCTGCATTGCATTCCCGTGGCTTTGAAGGACCAGGTGGAAACCAGCGACATGCCGACCAGCTACGGATCGGCGGTGTTCAAGGACTTTACTCCCAAGCAGGACGCCACCATCGTCACCAAACTGAAGGCCGCCGGAGCCATCATCATCGCGAAATCCGCCATGGGAGAGTTCGCCTCGGGCTACCTGAGTTCGGCGGCTGGGGCCATTCGTAACGCCTATGATCCGAAGCGCCACGCGAGCGGATCTTCGGGCGGAACGGGCGCCGCCGTGACTACCAACATGGCGACGATTGGCATTGGCGAAGATACTGGCGGCTCCATTCGCGGACCCGCTGCCGTCAGCGGTCTGGTCGGGCTGCGGCCTACCGTGCCCTTGGTCAGCCGTTACGGCATGATGCCCGCGCGGCCTTCGACCGATACCTTGGGACCCATGGCGAGGACCGTGGAAGACGCCGCAAAGCTTCTCGATGTGATTGCGGGCTATGATCCTCATGACCCCATCACCTCCTACGCTGTAGGGCAGGTACCGCCATCCTACGCGGCGTTCCTCAAAAAGGACGGGCTCAAGGGCATGCGCATCGGTATCATCCGCCAGCCCATGGACGTGAAAACCGACACGAATTCGGCCGACTACAAGAAAGTTCGTCAGGTTGTGGACAAGGCAATCGACGACTTGAAACGCCTGGGCGCGCAAGTGATCGAGGCCGATAATCTCCCGGATTTGAAGGCGCTTTCGTCCAAACTCTACGACGCCAATGAATTTGAAACCGAAGCCGCGACGAATGCGTACTTGGCTCGCCAGGGGAATGCTCCGGTGAAAACGTTGCGCGAAATCCTGTTGACCGGGAAAGTCACGCCCTCGCGAACCAAGGCACTGCTGGCCGGACTGGGGAAGACCACCGAAGACCCAGGTTACTTACAGATCCTGCTCCTTCGTGAACAAACACGGCAAAAGTTCCTGACTATCATGGCGGACCAGAAGCTGGACGCGTTCGTCTACGCGACGTTTGACCACCAGCCCGTTGTGATTCCTCAGAATGCGCTGAGCGATGCCAACGCCAACGACACGGGGACGCTGGGGAATAACCGCCGCCTGAGCCCGGCGCTGGGTTTTCCGGCGATCACCGTTCCGGGCGGGCTGACCACTGACGGCATACCGGTGGGCATCGAACTGCTCGCGCGGCCGTTCTCGGAAGGCCTGCTGTTCCAGCTCGCCTATGCCTACGAGCAGGGCACGCACAACCGCAAGCCGCCCCCGTCGACTCCGCCGCTCAACAACGAGCCCTGATCGAGAGCCGGTGCCCGCGCAGCCTTGCATCACATGAAGCCATACATCATTGGAATCGCCGGGGCGTCGTGCTCCGGCAAGACGGAACTGGCCCAGCGGCTGTCCCAGTCCCTGGGCGCCACGGTCTGTACCCTCGATTCCTATTACAGGGACCTCTCGCACCTGGCTCCAGAAGAACGCGCGCGGCGGAATTTCGATATCCCCGGCGCGCTGGACCATGAATTTCTTTGCGAGCAGGTCAGCGCCTTGGCACGGGGAGAAACGATTGAGAGACCGGTTTATGACTTTGCCAGGCACATCCGGCCAGCCGAAACCGAGACCCTGATACCGGGCGGCACGATGATCTTGGAGGGCTTATTCACGCTTCATTGGGAGCAGTTGAGGTCTCTGCTGGATCTTAAAGTATTCATTGAAGCTAGTGATTCTATCTGCCTGGAAAGAAGGATTGTTAGAGATGTTCTAGAGCGCGGGCGCACACCCGAATCCGTGCGCGAACAATTTGAAGCAACCGTGCGGCCCATGACCGATCTGCACATCCGTCCGACGCAGGTTTTCGCGGATATCGTGTTGAACGGTAACCACTCACCGGAACAAGGCTACGGCGCGGTTCTCCGCGCGATGGAAGCCACGGGCCGGTTCCCTGCCGCGATCACTTCCCCGTAGGGCAGTCGTCCTTGGAATGGGTGTCGCAGTTGGCGTTGGGCTCGTTGTCGGTGATGGAAACGCCCTTCGCCTTCATGACCTTTTCAAGTACTGCAATGGTTTCCGGTGAGGGCTTGAAGTTTCCGAAACGGTTCCCGCGTGCGATCCATAGCGGCGTCCAGCCCATCTTGTTCTTCTTGTTCCAAACTTTAATGTCCGCGCCCTTGTCGGCCAGAAGCTTCACCGCGTCCGGCAGATTCTTGTATGCCGCGCCGTGCATAGCGGTTTCCCCCTTGGCGTCAACGGCATTGACGTCACTGCCAAGTTCCAAGGCGACTTGTATTGCCTCCACCACTTCGGGCTCCGTCCCGGCGTCCTCACCGGGGGAACGTGTACCGAGGCCCGCCGCCGCCATCAAGGGCGTGCTGCCGTCGTCGTTGGGAATCTTCGGGTCGGCACCCAGTTGCGCCAGGAGCCTCATCATTTCGGCATCCGCCGTGCGGGCGGCCAGGAAGAACGGAGTGGCGCCCTTCGTATTCAGCCGGGTCATGCCCACGGAAATGTCGCGGGGCATGCGGGCGTTCACCTTCGCGCCCTTGGCTACCAGCTTCTGAATCAGCTCCGTACTGGTGATGGTTCCCGATCCCTGCGGAGGCGGCTGGTTATCGCCGCTGCCCGCCTTGCGGACCCATGTCAGCGCATGCAGCGGTGTCCAGCCCTGATCGATCACGTTGGGATCGGCTCCGGCATCCAGCAGCTCGGCCGCCAACGAAAGATGGCCGTTCACAACTGCCAGAGCCAGTGCATTGGTCCCCGGCTTGGGCGGTATGGTATTGCGCGTCTGCTGGCGCGGGCGGAAAAGGTTCCGCGTTTTTTCGTTGACGTCCACGCCGGCTTTGAGAAGAACGCGGACCGTCTCCGCATGTCCTTCGCGCACCGCATAAAGCAGCGGAGTGAAGCCGCCAAACTCGCGCGCGCGCCGGTCCGCGCCGCCTTCGATGAGTGCTTCCACCGCAGGGGCATTGCCTTCCGCGGCGGCCCACATGATCGCTGTCTGTCCGGTCCGGGGTTCCTTGGCGTTAACGTTGGCTCCATGGGTCAGCAGCGCTTTGATCGCCGGAACCTTGCCTGTACGCGCTGCGGTCATCAAGACCGTCTCGCCCCCCGGGAGCGTCGTATTCGCATCCGCGCCGGCCTTGAGAAAAAGCTCCACCATGGCTCCGTTGCCGTTCTCGCAAGCGGAAGACAAAGGCATAACACCATAGCGGTTGGTGGCCTTGACGTTGGCACCGGCGGTAACCAGAACCTTCGCTGTTTCCAGGTCGTCCTGGTAGGCGGCCCAGTGCAGGGCGGTCATGCCGTTCACCTGGGCTGCGTTTACATCGACTTTCTGTCGCAACAGCGTGCGCACTCCGGCGATATTCCGCGCCTTCGCCGCGTCCGCCAGGCGCGAGTCCACGCTCGCGCCCATGAGGCTGGCGGCCGACAGTAACGCGGCGGCCCACAAATTCGCTTGTCTGAGAGACATGTGATTCTCCCTCCCGGCTTCTCGTTGCGCTTTACAGTTCCAGCAGTTCGTTGATCTTGCCCTTGCTGTCCGCGAAGGCATCCATGCGCACGCCGACCTTCTCAAGCAGGGTCAGATGCAGGTTCGCCAGCGGCGTGCGATCGGCATACTTCACGTGGCGGCCGCCCTTCATCTTGCCGGCTCCGCCGCCGACAACCACGATGGGCAGCTCCTGATGGCTGTGCACGCTGGAGTTGCCCATGCCGCTGCCATACATATACATGGTGTGGTCGAGCAGGGAACCGTCGCCGTCCTTGATGTTCTTCAATTTCTCCATGAAGTAGGCGAACAGCGAGATGTGATAGTTGTTGATCTTCGCCAATTTCTCCAGCTTCTCCAGATCGCCGCCGTGGTGCGACGTGGGGTGATGGGCCTCGGGAACTCCTACTTCCGGATACGTCCGGGTACTGGCTTCTCGCGCCAACTGGAAGGTGATGATGCGGGTGACGTCGCCTTGGAGCGCCAACACTTGCAGGTCGAACATCAGCTTGGCATGGTCGCCGTAAGCCACCGGCACGCCGACCGGCCGCTCCAGGTCCGTCATGCTGGAGTTCGCTGTTTCGTGCTCGGCCTTCTGGATGCGTCGCTCCACCTCGCGGATCGTGTCGAGGTATTGATCCACCTTCTGCTTGTCATCGCCGCCCAGCTTCTTGTGCAGCTTGCTGACGTCTTCGGTCACCAGATCCAGCAGGCTGGCCCGGCGCTTCAGGGCTGCGCCGCGATCGGCCGTGCTGCCGCCTTCGCCGAACAGGCGCTCAAAGACAATGCGCGGATGCGCTTCCGAGGGCAGCGGCGTGGTGGGCGAGGACCATGACAGGTTGTTCTGATACACGCAGGCGTAGCCGTTATCGCACTCGCCCACCGAGGACCGCAGGTCCATCGACAGTTCCAGCGATGGCAGCGGAGTGTCCTGGCCCATCTGCTTGGCGGCGATCTGATCGACTGTGGTGCCCAGGTGATAATCCGTGCTCTCCGTCCACTTGGCCTTGGCCGCGCTCAGGAACGCCGCGTTGGAGGTCGCGTGCGTGCCCGGATACGCGTTCTGCAACTCCATGTTGGTGAGAACCGTGACGTGATCAAGCACCGGCGTCAGCGGCATCAGCGTCGGCGACAGCTCGGTGAGTCTTTCCGTCCCCGCCTTTATCGCTTGCCCAAATCCGCCGCCCCCCGGAGTCCACTTGGCGATCTGCGAGCCCATGGGGATATACACAAAACCCAGACGGCGGACCGGGGCTCCGGCCGTGGCGGCCAGCGCGGTGTGCGCCGGGATCATGGCATCCAGCAACGGAAGGGCGACAACCGCGCCCGCGCCCCGCAGGAAAGTCCGGCGTGGAAGAGCTTTCTTGGTATTGATCATTGGGTTCTCCTCATTTGAAATGGTGTGCTGCCGGCAATCCCCGCGATCACGGACGAAAACGTGTAGTTTTTCGCCCGCGCGTCCGCGACAATCTTGCGCACCGCCGGGGCATCGTAATATTCGACTCCCCGCCCGAGCGCGTAAGTCATCATCTTTTCGGTAAACGTAGACACAAATTGTTCTTTGCGGTCTAGCAGGGCCTTCTTCAACCCGGCCGCGCCCTCAAACGTGGTGCCGTCGGGCAATGCGCCGCTGGAATCGATCGGCTTGGCCTCTTCGATCGTGCGCCAACGGCCCACCGCGTCGTAGTTCTCCAAAGCGAAGCCCACCGGGTCCATCAGGCGATGGCAACCGGCGCACGGCATGTTGGCGCGATGCAGAGCCAGTCTTTCGCGCACCGACAAAGCCTTGGTCGAGCCCGTGTTGTCCTTCAACGGCGGAACGGCCGGAGGCGGCGGGGGCGGTGGTACGCCCAGGACGTTTTCCAGAATCCACTTGCCGCGAATCACCGGAGAAGTGCGCGTCGCATACGAAGTGACCGTCAAAATACTGCCCTGGCCGAGCAATCCGCCGCGCCCGCTGCCGGGTTCGAAATCCACGCGGCGGAACCGGCTTCCGTACACGTTGGGGACTCCGTAGTGCTTCGCCAAGCGTTCATTGAGGTACGTGTAATTCGCGCTCAACATGTCGGGAATCGAGCGATCCTCGCGCATGATGCTTTCAAAGAACAACTCCGTCTCCTGCCGGAAAGACTGGCGGAGATTGTCGTCGAAATCCGGGAACATGCGTAAGTCGGGCGTCGTGTTGGCCACGTTGCGCAGATACAGCCATTGCTGGGCGAAATTGTTGACCAGCGCCCGCGACCGTTCGTCGAGCAACATGCGGCGGACTTGTTTCTCCAGCCCGGCCGGAGTTCGCAGTTGTCCGCTGGTCGCCGCGCTCATCAGTTCGTCGTCTGGAATGCTGCTCCACAGGAAGAACGAAAGGCGCGAGGCCAGTTCCACGTCGCTGATCTTGTACGCCGTATTCGGCGGCGTGTTCGCCGGATCGGACTCCACGCGGAAGATGAACTCGGAGCTGACCAGAACCGCGGCCAGCGCTCTCTCGATTCCGGACTCGAAGCCTTCGCCGCTGGAACGCGCCTCGGTGTAGAACCGGAAGCGGGGTTGCGCGTCGGCGTCGGTGACTGGGCGCCGGAACGCCCGCCGCATCGCGGCCGATACGATCCGCTTCGCGCAGGCTTCTTCTTCCGACGGCTTGGCCGGCTTGCAAATTAAAATTTTCTTGCGGCTTGGCGTTTCGCCGGGGCCCTTGGTGTCGTAGGGTCCTGTGATCGAGAGCGAGTACAGCGCGATCTGCGTCCGCGGGTGGCGGTAGGAGTTGAAGTGCGCCAGATACGGCTGCCGCTCCGTGTTCATGACCGTCCACGGTTTCTTAGGGAAAGTCACGGCCAGAGTGTGCGGACCCGCCTTCACCGGAATACGGATCACCAGATCCTTATCCACCGCGTGGTGATCTTCATCGGAAGGAGGCGGCTTGACGGCGAACACCTTAATCTGTTCGTCGTCCATGAGGAGTTCGATTTCCTGCGGGCCGTTCAAGCCTTCCACTCTTTCATCGCGGTCGCGGCTCAGGCGCATTTGAATGTCGTAGGAGGCATCCAGCGGAAACGTGTAGGGGACGGACGCTCCACCGCGCGTGCCCGGAGGCAGTTCGTCAAAATGATGCTCCTGCGTCAGGTCCGCGGGAAGGATGATCGTGTCGCCGCCGGGTGAACGTAGCGCGCCGCCCACCGCCAGCCGGCTGATCTTTTCCGCCGCCGACAGGTACTTTTCGAGGAGCGTCGGGGACAGGTTGACCACCGTGATGTTGTCGAAGCCGCGGCTCGATTCGTCCGCCGGCAGCAGAGGCGTCACATCCACGTCCAGAGCCAGCAGGTCGCGGATGGCGTTCTTGTATTCAGTACGGGTGAGCCGACGGACCGCGTTGGTGCGGCCGGGGTTGGGTTTGGCCGTGGCATTGGCGTTCAAGTCCTTCACCAGCGATGCCATCACGGCGTCATAGGTGCGGTCGTCAGGACGGGGCAATCCCGGAGGCGGCATGTAATGGCCGCGCAGCTTGCGGATAACCTTTTCCCACTGCTCTGGATGCGCGGAGACGCTTTGCCCGGCGATGTCATCCAGCACCAACCCGGCGACTTTCGTCTTGCCATTGTGGCAGCCCGCGCAGAACTGCTTGACCATCGCGTCTTGTGGGGCTGCGGACTGTTGGGCCTGCACCAACACGGTGGCGCCAATAGCAACAAAGACAAGCGTTAACGGGCGGGATAGGAAACTCGCCATATACTCCCCTTTACGCATGATAACAATACAATAATAAACACGCTTACGCCAGCAGTGTAAACGAATTGTGTTGTGGCGTCAATGCCTTATCGGCAGACTCAGATTCGGGACAGCACACTCAAACACGATTTCGAAATTCATGTGTGAGTACACTGTCCCTGCGGGTGTCTAATACCAGCTAGGTTTCGCGGGGGCGGGCCACGGCTGGGCCGGCACAAAGCCGTTGCGGTTCGGCATCTGCACCACAGGCAGGCTCTTGGCGTCCATGACGTCGGTTTCCTTGATGATGCCGTTCTTGAACAGCAGGAACGCGGTGACCGAATAGACTTCATCCGGACTCAGCGAACCAGGCTTATTGGCGGGCATGGAGCGGCTGATGAAATCATACGCGATCGTCGCGTAGGGATAGTAATTGACCGTCCCCTTGCGGATCTTTGGAGGCTCGGGTGCTACCAGGCGGCCGGACGAGCCTCCGACGCCATTCTGCCCATGGCAGGCCGCGCACTGCCGCGCGAAAACCGGAGCGCCTTCCGTCGCGGTACCTTTTCCGGGTGGCAGTTCCTTGCCCGCCGGCCCGATCACATGGTCCATCGTTTTGACTTCTTCCGGAGGAGCAACCGAACCCAGATTGTACGTGCGCTGCGCCAAAGCGGGCAGGCACGCGGCAATGAACATCACAGGGAAGACGAGCCTACGCATGGCTGCTCCCCGAGCTGTTGTACATATTGTCGTGGATCTTGCCGTCTTTCATTACGCGCCAGCGCTGCGTGGCGTTGAAGTGGAAGGCGTGCTCGGCGGTCGGCCATTCGTCATCGGCCTTGATGCCCCAGTTCTTGGCCACCTGGTCGATGGAAGGCTGCACGTCGCCACGCTCGTCGGTAGCCCGGGAAACCAGCATGGCTTCGTTGCCGTCCCACGTCCACGGCAGCGTAAAGCGGGTGTACGACTTCTTGTTGACCGGCCCTTGAACCTTGGCCAGCTTCCAGGTCTTGCCGCCGTCGGTGCTGACTTCCACCTTGCTGATCAAGCCGGCGCCGGACCACGCCAATCCGGATATCTCGTAGAAGCCCGGTCCCTTCAAGGTTTGTCCGCCGGACGGCCTGGTGATCAAGGATTTCACCGGCATCTCGAAGTGATACCAGCGGGCTTTCTCGCCCAGATCGGGCCGCTGGATGGAATGCGCCATGGCTTCATCCCAGGCCATGTAGGGCTGATCCACCACTTTGATCTGCCGCAGCCACTTCACGCTATAGGGCCCTTCCCAGCCGGGCACCATCAGGCGCACTGGGTAGCCCTGATCGGGACGCAGCGGTTCGCCGTTTTGTCCATAGACCACCATCACGTCCTCCATGGCCTTGGCCATCGGAAGTGTGTAGGTGTAGCGGCCCGCGTCTTCTGATTCAGAGACCAACCAGGTTCCACCTTTTTGCACGCCGCACTCTTTGAGAAGGACTGACAGTGGCACGCCGGTCCATTCGCTGCAACTGGTGCCGCCGTGCAGATCCTGCACCGTCGCGAAATCAAACTTCTTGTGGCCGTGGTGGCCCGGAGAACTGTTGCCCTGGCATTCCAGGAAGTGAATGTGGGATTCCGACGGCAGCCGCTGCAAATCTTCCAGCGTGAAGTTCAGCGCGCGGTCCACCATGCCGTGAATGAGAAGCTTGTATTTCGCGGGATCGGTGTCAGGCAGAGTGGAATGGCTGCGCACGAAGTGGACGGCCGAGGGTGTGATGATCCCCGTCTGATCTCCGAGCGGCGCGTTCTGCCGCGGGCCGAACATGGCCTGGAAGGGACCCTTGGGATAGTCGTTGGTGCGGCCCATTTTGACGAACCGCGAACGATCCGCATAAGGATACGGACCCTTGGGCTTCACTTCGCGCGGCTCGCTCTCAGCGGCCTGCACGCTCCCTGCGGCACCCGCGGCCAAACCAGCCAGTGCGGCGCGCCCCAAAAACTTTCTGCGTCCAGACTTGGAATCCTTAGACTTCGTATCCATAGACTTCCTCCTGTTACCGGACCATCATGGCAAGCGGGATCGCGGGTGTCAACCGCGACCGGTCTTACTTCCCCGCGCCCACCAGGACCACTTCCTCTTCCTGTGCTTTCGTGCGGCTCCGTGCCCGCCATTGCCGGAAGCGGCGGAAAGCGAGAGCGAGTCCGGTCCACACCAGCAATGCCGCGCCGGCGGAGGCCAGTCCCGCCACGGTCTGCCCGATGACGCCGTAGTATTCGCCCGTGTGCACAAATCGAAACCACGTACGGAGCTTTTGGCCGGCGTCACGGCCGCCGAAGCCCTCCCAGCGCGCGGCGGCGCCCGGCGTGCGCTCGATCACCAGCGTGCCGCGCGTCTGCGGCTGCAGGCCTGTGCCGCGGTCAATGACGAATGTGAGAGGCGCGCGGCCGGAGGCGGGGACGCGCAGCGTGATGATCCGCCAATCCGGTGTCTGCGCTTCCGCGCGAGCCCACGCGTCATTCCAACCGGCGGTGCTCACGACGTCGTGAGTCTTGCGATTGTCGGCCTTGCGATTACCGGCCTTGCCATTCTCGGCGCGCCGCGTGGGAGGATTACTTCCCGCCGCGCGGTAGACCAGGTCACTCGCCCACGGATAGGACATCACCACACCGGAGGCAACAATGAGTATAAGTGGGATCACGCACCAGATCCCGGTTACGTTGTGCCAGTTGAAGTCACGGGCCTTTCCCGCGAGCCCGCCGCGAAACAACGAAACCGCTGCAAGTGAGTTGCGGGTCCAACGGCGGGGGATCCACAGATACAATCCGCTCACGAGAATGAACAAGAAAGCGAAATTGCACGCGTCCGTTATCGCGCGGGCAGTGGCGCGGCCAGGACCGTCCGCTCCAAAGCGGCGATGCCAGGAGGTGACGGTTTGGAAGAACCCGCGGACTGCCGTGGAGCCTTCGCCGGCAATCCCGGCGGTGTATGGATTCACGTACACAGTAGGGCCCCGGCCATAGAACAAAGCAACGGGTTTACTGGGATCCGAATACACAATCACTCGTTCGGGCAGGGGTCGTCCGGGGCGGAGGGCTCTCTCCAGAAGCGTCTCCATGCCCAGTCGCGTGGCTTGTGGCGCGACGCGATAGCCGCTGTCGGCCCACGCCAGCATCTGCTTTTCGTAGGTAAGCAGGACTCCAGTAACCGACATCAACAGGATGACGAGCCCAACCACTACTCCGGCGGTGAGGTGTGTCCAGAAAATGAGCTTGCGGACCGGCATTCAGTTGCAACCACGTTGCACTCAATGATTTTATGCCAGTTGCAATGGCGCGTCAACAAGAATTGGCAAACAAAAATGGCGCGGTGGTCAACCGCGCCATTCCGCCCTCATTGGGGCCAAGTGATCGGCTCTTAGAACAGCAACCGCAGACCGAGCTGAATCTGCCGCGACGAGTTGACCGTCGGAGGCTGCGGAGTGCCCGCGGTCTGGTTGATGACTCCCTGGCCGTTGAAGATGAAGAAAGCCTGCGGGACCAGGTTGGTGTTGTTGAAAATGTTGAACATTTCCAACCGGAGCTGCGCCTTCAACTTTTCACCCATCACATTCTGGTTCTTATAGAGCGAGAAATCCAGGTTGCGGAACATGGGCATGCGCCAACGGTTCTTCGGGCTGTTCCCCAAGACGCCCGCCCCCGGGAATTGCCAGCAGTTCGTCTTCAGGTACTTCGTGATATTCCCCGTCGTGGGGTCGGCGCAACCGGGAGCGGTCGCCAGCCAGTCCGGAGTCTGTCCGCCCTGTGAAGCCGCGGTCACGGTATTTCCCGTAAACGCACGGTCCACCGGGATTCTGACGCTGATCACGCCGCCACTCTGCACCGTGTAGATTCCGCCGATCTGCCAGCCGCCCAGAACCGTGTTGGCAAACTTGTTTGCCTTCACACTCGCCAGCACCGGAATGTCATAGAGGAAGTTGGCCACCATGCTGTGCGTCAGGTCGTAGTCTGAGGGACCCCGGTTGCACTTGTCACAGAACGCCCACGGCCGTCCTTTGGAATTGAGACTTTCGTTGTCCGACGTGGAGTTCGTTCCATTGTCGATGCTCTTGGACCACGTGTAAGCGACCTGGTACGACAACCCGTGGTTCACGCGCTGGGTCAAGTTGGTCTGCCAGGCGTGATAGGTGCTATGCCCGTTGTAATCTTGCGTGCGGATCTGACCCACGTTCGGGTTCAGGCGGGCAATGTTAGCGGTGCTGTTGTTGAGCGGGATTGGGAAGATCAAGTGCGCCCCATCCCACCGCACCAAATGAGGCGGCACCTGGTTGTGATCGTAGACCGTTGTGCTGATGCGCGTACCCTGTGATCCCACGTAGCCTGTGGTAATTCCGATGCTCCGGGTCAGTTGGCGCTGGATATTGAAGTTCCACTGCATCTTGTAAGCGCGCCTCGGATCGAATTGGACGTGCGTCACCTGAGAACTGGAGGGACGGAATAGAGACACGCCACCGCCCGGGAAAGCAGATGCGGGAGGATTGTTGATCGTACCCTGGATATAGAACGGCGCGGAACGCGGGATCATGCTGGTGAACTGATAGGGTAGCGGCGGGATGTCAAAGAAACCCCAGCCACCACGGATAGCCGTCTTGCCGTCCTTGAACGGATCCCAAGAGAAGCCTATGCGAGGCGCGAAATTTTTAAACGTGGGGTTGTTGAAGTAGGGGTCGCCCGTGGTTGCCGCCGGATCCGTCAAGTAACGAAGGTTGGCGATCTTTCCGTTGACTTCCTTCAGCACGGTGGTGGTTTCGTACCGCACCCCGATGTTGATGGTCAGATTCGAACGTACGCGGAAGTCGTCTTGGATATAGGTGCCAAACACCCACTGCCGCTGGCCGCGAATACCGTCCGTACCGGGAAGGTCGCCACTGAACTGGTTCGGCCGCACCTGCAACATGTCACGAATCGAACCGAAGGTCCAGAGCCCGTTAGCCCGGTTCTGTTGTTCCATGTTGGAACGCACGCGCTCCATGGCGTAGCCCATCTTGATCGTGTGCCGCCCCTTGGTCCACGAAAGATCGCTATAGATCTGGGGGGAGGTATACGAAAAGGTATTCAAGCCGTCCGAGAAGACACCGCCGAAACGGCCGGAGAGTCCGCCGACATCGAAGCGTCCGATGGGCCGCCCGGGAATGAAGCTGTTCGGACCGCCGTACTGTTCCAGCAACGGGATGGTGGCGCAACAATCCAAGTTGTTCGCCGCATAGGTCCGGCTCACACCGATACGGGTGTTGCTGATCAAAGTGGGGGAGAACAGGTGCTGCAAAGTCAGCAATCCGTTCTGGCGCCGGGAGGGACCCAACTGCTGCTTCTGTCCGAAGTGGTCGGGGTTGGCAATGCTCGAGTTATCCCAGGAGTAGCTGCCAAACAGGGTGGTGTTCGACGTGAAATAGTGGTCGATCTTGCCAATCACATATTTTTCTTGGCCGGGACGGGCACCCGGGAACTGGAATCTGCCAGTATCGCCGGTCACAACCCCGTTCGGGCGGGGATACAGGTCGAGAAATGGCTGAATACGTGGGTCGAGCGCCACCTGGTCTTTGGAACTGCAGGCGCTGTTTGCGCAAACCAGACCTCTTCTGGCGTCATTCGAGATGGTGTCGAAGGACTGCGACAGACTTTTGATTTCCGTTATCTGTTCGTAGTTGGTGAAGAAGAACGTCTTGTCCTTCTTGATCGCCCCGCCGAGCGCCCCGCCGAACTGGTGACGGCGGAAGGGAGCGACATTCAACCCGTCGAAGAAGTTGCGGGCATCCAGAGCGCTATTGCGGTGGAAGTAGTAAGCGCTGCCATGATATTCGTTGGTGCCAGATTTGGTGATGGCATTGATGACGCCGCTCGCGCCTCGGCCATACTCAGCCGTGTAGCTATTGGATAGAATCGAGAATTCGCGAATCGCGTCCACCCCCATGTTCACGCGCAAGGCGCTACCGGGGCCAGAGTTGGCATAGTCATTCACCACCAGCCCGTCGATGCGGAAGACATTTTCCGCCATGCGTCCGCCGGAGACGGATATCTGCATACCGTTGCCGCGTTGGGTGCGGAGGCTGTCGTTACCTCCGGATGAACCCGCGTTGTACTGGACGCCCGGCTGCAACAGCGCAAGCTGGAGCCAATCGCGCCCATTCAGTGGCAGTTCGCGAATCGTAGTCGAGTTCACGAATCCGCCCATGGTGGCGCTGGACGTATCCACCTGAGCGACTTCCGCGGTAACTTCAACTTTCTCGGTCACGGCGCCTACGGTGAGCTGGAAGTTCGCCGCGCTATCCGCTCCGACCGTCACGATGATGCCGCTGCGCACCTCGGTTTTGAAACCAGGAGCCCCGATGCTGACTTCATACGTGCCGGCAGGGACCGCCGTAATGCGGTAGTCGCCGTTGTCGGCGGAGTTGCCCTTGCGCGTCACGCCAGTGTCCACGCTGCGTGCCGAAATTTCCGCTTTGCCGATAGCCGCGCCTTGCTGGTCGGTAATCGTCCCTAGAATCGTCCCGCTGACGCCTTGAGCGGGAGCATCACCGGCGCCAGGAGTCCTGCAAACAGGGCCAAGGCGCACAACACGAGCCGGGAACTACGAATTGACATACAAGAGACCCCCATCCAAAAATGAACCTATCCCTAACGAATCGACTTTAATTCCAGCGTGCGGGTCTTGTCAATAGGTCAAAAGGGAGTGACCGGCCGGCAAGAATGTCCTGTAACACGAACACTGTAAAGACAGATGCGGACCCTAATCCGTCGGTAAGGATTGGCTGAGGCGCGGCGCGAATAGAGCAAGGTTGGAAAGCGGCAAAGGATAGGGGTGTAGCGCACCCGGTTCTTTGGACACAACATTGTTCACGCTGCTATCGCCTGGAAGTGCTCGCGCCGGGCCTGGGCCGGTGAGCGGTAACCCAGCTTTGCCATCAACCATTGCTGGTTGTACTTTCTGATGAAATCGCCCACCGCTG
>CAMAVI010000068.1 GCA_945861625.1 Candidatus Sulfopaludibacter sp. SbA3 | reverse complement strand
TTAATCCAGCAGCCCCAACTCAAACGCCCCTATCCTTTGCCGCTTTCCAACCTTGCTCTATTCGCGCCGCGCCTCAGCCAATCCTTACCGACGGATTAGGGGATGAGTCGCTATTTTTGCCGGATACTGCGGAGCGCCTCCATGGCGGCGGCGCGAGTTTCGGGATCCTGGCTGGCGGCAGCCACGGCGTGCTCCAAATGCAGCCGAGCATCGCTGACTTGGCCCTGCAGCAACAGCGCCGAACCCAGGTTATAGTGGGCGGCGGCGAACTCGGGTTTCACCGCTAACGCCCGCCGGTAGGACTGAATCGCGCGATTCACATCTCCCTGGATGCCCCACATCTCCCCCAGGGCGTTGTGCGCCTCGGCCAGACTCGGGTCCGCCATGGTGGCCGCTTCGAACTGTTCCCGCGCCTGACGGAATTGCTCCCGTTGCGCCAGGGCCAATCCGTAATCATAATGCGCGGCCGCATATTTCGGATTGCTCTTGAGCGCTTGTTGAAAGTGGTACTGCGCCTCCGCGAAGCGATCGGCGCCGGCCAGCAAATTGGCCAGGTTCCTGCGAGCCTCCGCGAAATCGGGCTGTAATTCGATGGCAGTCCGATAGGCGGCTTCGGCACCTGCCCGGTCGCTAAGACGCAATTTCGCACCACCCAGATTGTTGTAGGTGTCCGGATAATCGGGGTCCAGAATGGCGGCTTTTTGTAGGGACTCGACGGCCTCTTGGGTCTTGCCCAAACCAATATAGACCAGGCCGAGATCGCTGAGCAGGGACGCATCATCCGGCATGACGGACAGCGCCTTTCTCAGCGTCTCGCCGGCTTGCGGCAAGCGGCCTGAGCGGGCTTGCGTGGCGCCGAGTCCACGAACAGCGGGCAGATAATCCGGTTTCCGTTGGATGACCTGCTCGAACATCGCAATCGCTTTGTCCGGCATCCCAATCTTGCGGTAGGCTTCGGCCAGTTCGAAGTAGTAGTCGGGTTCCGCCGGATGGTGCTTGGCGATGGCGGCTTCCAACTGCGCTGTTCCCTTGACCAAGTTGGCGGATTGCCGCACTTGTGCCACCGCCAGGTAAAGCTCCTGCTGTGCCCCGTTCTGGAGATTCCGCGGATAGTAGAAGTCCACCGGTCCCTTATACGCGTTGTCGTCGGTCTCGATCTTCTCGGCGCGCGGCGCCAATAGATCGCGCGCCGGCTTGCGCCTCTGAATGTAATGGTCCGTCATGACGACATGGACGACGTCATCGGTGCGCCGCTTAGGCATGTGGCAGCCCGTGCAATCCTGCGATGCGGTGTGTTCTCTGGCCGCCACCTTTTTTTGCAGTACACCGGAGTGGCAACTCAGGCACACGGTGGTGTAGTGCTGAGCGGCCGCCTCGCCCCGCGGTACGTCGTGAGGATTATGGCAAGTGGTACACAGCAGACCTTGCTCGTTTTTCCGGAAGCAGGCGGACTGGCGCAAGCGATAAGCCGCGTGCGCGATCTCGAACCTGTCGTTATTGATTGCCGGAGCGCCACTTGCCGGCGGCGCGTCGCGATCCCGAACACCTCGATCGAAATGCAGGACGTAATCCATCAGCGGCTCGCCGGGCCGGTAGGAGAAAATGCCGCGTTCGTAACGAACGATGGCGGAAGGCAGGCGGAAACTCGTAATTTCCAGATGGCATTGCATGCATAAATCCAGTTGCCGCTCGCGGCTGAGGCGCGCCGGGTTGATGATCGTCCCCTCCGGCGTTTTCCCCGTCTGCATCGCCTGGACGTGATTGCGCCCCGGTCCGTGACAGCGCTGGCAATCGATGCCGCTGGGGAGCGCTCCGCGAAAAACCGGAGCCGTTCCCGCCGCGTCGGCGCCCTCTTCAATCCGCAGATAGCCGTTATGGCAGAACATGCACTGATAGGTGATCTGGCGGCGGAAGTCTTCCTGGTCGGGCCGGTCATAACCGGGATTCATCGCCCAATAGCCGCCCTTTTCGGCGTACCAGCCGACGGGAAGTTCCACCAGCCGCCCATCCGGCCGCTGGTGCAGATAGCTGCGCGAGTGATTGCCGGACCCCAGGACGAAATGAGCCTCTTTCGTGACTACGTTGGTTTCCTTACCGTCCAAGCCAATCTGGTGGCGGCGCTGATACACCTTGCCGTCCTTGCGGAACATGGTGTAGGAACGGTCCGATGCCTTATGAGCGTACGTGTTCTTGCCTTCGTAGTCCTCGATGACGGGAGCGTCTCCCACGCGCGCGAAGGACCTGCCCATACCGGTCCGGCGGTACTTCTCCCAGATCTCCTGATGGCACTCGGCGCATACCGCGGAGGAAACATAGCCGGCGCCGGAGCCCGCGATGCTCGGAGTCTTGCCAGTCCGCGCGCTTCGCCGCGTGGCGGGGGAACGTGGAAAGAACACGTAGGCAGCCGCAAGCACAGCCAACAAACCGGAAATCAGCGCAAGGCGGCGCACCATTGTTAGGACTCTAACAGAAGAGCATAGCAACACGAAGGCTGCCGGCAAACACGCGCGCCGTGTTGGCGGTCAGTCTCCCGCCGCGGGATGAATGCTTACGCCGGCAAAGCCTCAGAACCGGCAAAGTCTCAGAACGAAACCCGCAGGCTGAGTTGGAACGAGCGGTTCTCATTCACTCTCACCGATTGGTTACCCGCCGCCGTCGTCACCTGGCCGAAGCCGGCGCCGCCGAAATGTCCGGCTCTTTGTTCAGCACTCCACCGAGGATCTCAACGGCGGATTCTCCTTGGAACAAGCGTTTGCCCGTCAGTACTTCATAGAGAATGACGCCGAACGCCCAGATATCAGAGCGCCGGTCGGCCGTTCTCCCCTTGGCCTGTTCCGGCGACATATAAGCCGCGGTGCCCAGAATGGTACCCGCTGCCGTCGCCATCGTCACGGTCGGTGAGTTCTCCGGATCGCTTCCCGAGGAGACCGCCACGGAGTCCAGTTTGGCGAGACCGAAATCCAGAATCTTGACGATGCCTTCGGGGGTGACCTTGATATTCGCCGGTTTCAGATCCCGATGGATAATCCCTTTCTCGTGTGCGGACTCGATGCCATCGATCAGTTGCTGCATGATGGGCAAGGCGTCGTCGAACTCCATCGGACCGCGTAAATCCGAGCCTTCGACGTACTCCAGCACCAAATAGTTGGGGCCGACATCGTAGAGGTGACAAACGTTGGTGTGATTCAGCGCAGCAAACGCCCTTGCTTCCCGCGAAAACCGATCGCTGAACTGTTCGGTGGAAACCTGGATGGCGACGTCGCGGTTCAAACGCGGATCGTGCGCCTTCCACACCTCGCCCATCCCGCCTTTGCCGATAAGCGCGATGCATTCATATGGGCCGATTTTGTCGCCGGACTGGAGCGCCATATACAGGATTCAGTTCAGTTTAGCCGATCAGGAAGGAAGTAGGTCCTGGATCACGGACAACCCGTCCACTACCTCGATCTATTGCATCATCGTTCAGCGGTCTAGGAGGCCGCTGACGATGGCAAAGAAACGCTCCCCCAAGAAACGGCTAAATGCCTCCGTACCAGGTGCCGCGGCCTTTAAAGTCAATCTTGTCCGTCACGATGATTCGAGAAAGATATTTAGTGTTCTTGTAGCCGAGGTGTCGCCCGAGGCGAAGGCGAACCGGAGCGCCATGGTCGGCAGGCAATGCCTCGCCATTCATGCCATAGGCGAGGAGCGTTTGCGGATGAAGGGCGTCAGCCATGTCGATGCTACCAACCGCCACACGCACAAGGCCTGTTGTTTGACTGAGGTTTGCAAATGGTTCGAACATGACATATCGCGCCTCAGGGCGGGTTTCGACGAGGTCTAACACCGAGGCTAGCCGCACTCCCGTCCACTCGGCGATGTAAGACCAGCCCTCCTCGCAAGCATGCAAAATTATGTGACTTTCCGACGGTAGGCGTTTCAGTTCTTCCAAAGAAAGCGATGCCGGGCGCCCAACTAATCCTTCGATCAAGAGACGCCAGTCCCCGAAACCATCCGCGAGCAGCTTCCGGTAATTTTCGTCTGTGGGATGGGGGCCGTTGACCGGCGCGATTTTCGAAATGTCGCTGCGCTTGAATTCTCGAGCAAGCGAGTGCTTCGACGTCAGAAGACGCTGCGTGGAATAGGTGAGTGTTTCCCCGATCCCTAGAATGCCGCTGTGGTCTGGTGGAATCAACCCGTAACCAAGTAGGCTGCAGCACCCACTCCCGACGCGCCTGCCGTCACCGACAATCCCGTGGTGATCAGTTTGCGCCGTGTGAAAAAGTTACTCATCGAGCGTTCCGTCCTGGGGATACGTATCCCGTAATCATCGCTCGTAAATTGTTCACGAACCCGGCAAGGTAAATCATCAAGATGTGTACGGCCACAAACAGCAGCAGGAGAGCGACAAAAGCAAAATGAAGCGTGCGAGCGGACTGATGACCACCCAATGCGACCGCCATGACTGGAAACACCGAGGTGACCCCGAACGACATCCCCAAGCCCGTCCAAAAAATGGCGGGAAAGAGCGCGAACACGACGGCCAGATAGGTTAACCGTTGCACCACATTGTAGGTCCCAGCGGCATTTGTGCCCGTGGAACGCCAGCGCAAATGATCCACAATCAAGCCCCTGATACTCGTCCAACGGAGATCCGCTTTCCCCGGCATCAGATCATTGCGGAAGTGCCGCGTGATAAGACCACCGGTAACATAGGCAAGGCCAGCAAACGTTAGAATCCAGGCAAAGAAGAAATGGATAGGCCGGTTCCAAATCGAGGGACCGATCACAAAAGGGATGGGAACATCGATGAGGGAATCCGCCCCTATGTAGCCAGTCTCACCCCAGTAAAGGCGCGGATGGGATATGAGAATGCCAACACCGCTCACCAGCAGTCCGAGAACGCTCAGCACGACGATCCAGTGAGTGATACGGACGATCGCGCTGTGACGCGGTCGGATCCCGGTCCTATTGAGCGATGCTGCAACGCCAGCAACGGACATGATTTGACTGGAGTCTACACCATCGGAACATCGAATGCATAGGTGCCGATTGGGCACTCCAGGGAAGCCTGAGTGAACCCCAACTCCTGTATTACGGCCTATCCGGACGCTACTTTTTCAAATTCGGGTTTGGGCGGGCATTTTCTGGTGGCGGCAGAAGTTGAACAACTTTGTTCTCACGGTCAGAGGCGGCGACGCTGCGCTCGAGCCTGCCGTCATGATGAGGAATCGCTTTCGTCCGAACCACCACGAGGTATTATTCAGCCCCGAACGCCAGAAGCACATTGCCCGACAGTCCGCCCCATTGGCCATAGCCCGAGCCAACGAATACCATGCCACCCACGATCACCGGGCCTCCTGCATCGAGCGCGCCACCCTTGCCGACAACACCATTAACTGTCTGATAGTCATGTACGGTGTCGTAATCCCAAATGACTTTTCCGTCCGCGGTGGCATAGGCCCGCAAGTGGCCGTCATTCGACCCCGAAAACACCGCGCCAGGAATAGCCGAAATGGCCTGCGATTGTGCGGGGCTGCATGGCGCGCGGTTGCCGCAAGGAGCGGGCGCCGTCATCCACATACGCTCACCGTTATCGGCGAGGAATGCGAACATCCCTCCGCCGCGCTGCGGATCGGGATTGCGACCCGTGGCGGTGCGCGCGGTGAAGCCGATATCTGAAAGTGCCACATAAATGCGATTACCGTCCGTAGCTGCGCCCCACTGAATCCCGCCCAACGTGCCGCCCAGTCCTACTTTCGCCTGCCACAGAATTTTGCCCTGCTGATCGGGATCGACTCCGTGCAGGATGGCGGATTTCTGCGGCAACACAAGCACACGCCGGTTTCCGTTCAGGCGCAGCAGAATCGGTGAGGAACCGAAGTCGAAATCGGGACCATCAGTATCGGGGCAGTTTGCCTTGTCTGCCAGGGGGCATGAGCTGTTATAAGCATCGCCTTCGGTTAGTTGTTTGCTCCACAGAATCCTTCCGCTACCGAGCGCAAGTGCCAACACCGCGTCGCTCGTACCGGTCGTAGGTTCCGAGTAATTGTCGCCGGTGGTAACGTACATCACATTGTGGTCCGGATCGAGCGTCGGCGTGGTCCAGACGCCTGCGCCAGATGGGCCCATGGTCTTGGCGCCGCGCTTGGTCGGTTTACCGGGCTTTGCAGCATCGGCGATGGTATAGGTCTTCCACAATACTTTCCCGGTGGCCGCGTCCAGCGCCTGCACACTGCCGCGGAAACTGCAACATACGTAACCCGCCGTGACCGAGCGCACTTCTTCGAAGGAGGACACCCCAACATACAGCCGGCCGTTATAGAACGCTGGTGTCGACGTCACCACCGTCGCCGGATGATCGTCGGCTCGCAGTCGCCACACAGGCGCGCCTGTGAATGCATCGAGCGCCCGCACCTGGCCGGTGACATCGCCGAAAACCACCAGCGTCCTGTCTCTCATGGGTGCCACTGTGATACCGCTACGAATCGCCGCCGCCGCTTCCGTGGCCCAATGAACGCAACCCGTGGCCGCATCCAATGAATACACGGACCCCGGACCTGCCAGAAACACGCGGCCCGCGTAGACGGCGGGTTGGCTGCGCATGGAAGTCGCATCTGGTACAGCGAAGGCCCACTTGAGCTTCAGCTTGGGAACATCCGCCGCGCTTAATTTGGCGCCCGCGGCGTCCTGGAAGCGCCAGTTGTTTAGCCCCGTGCTCCATCCGCTCCAAGCGGGACCGGAACCGGACGCTGGCAGCGCCGGCGAGGTCGCGCAACGATTGGCAAGCTGGTTCACCACCGTCGATTCTGCCTTACCCAGCAGCGCCGCCAGTCCCATCCGCTCCGATATCGCCAACTTCGCGCCCATTTCGCGCATCACGCCGGTTTCAAGCGCGCGCAGCACTGCCGCTGGTGACATCTTCTCCAGAGCCGCGCGTGGGGGTACCCGCGCATCGGCACCTTGCTCGTGGCACTGCGCACAGTGCTTAGTGTAGAGCTCCGCTGCGAAAGGATCGTCCGCCGCCCACACGCTGGCAAGCGGCAGCAAGACAAGGAAGGAGAACGCAGCTAAAAGTCGCATGGAGCAATCATAGTGCATTCAGTCTTATTCCGCGCACCTACGCGATGATTTAGCAATGACCGAGTTATCACCCACGAAAAAGCTAGAGTTATGCAGCTAGCTTAACGTCGGAGCAGTTTGTGCCTGGCGGGCAACCCGTCCATTAGTTTTGCTTTTGGGGTAGTCAAAAAAGTTTATGGAAGGGTTGCCGACATAACTGGCCAATCTGTGCCCGATTTCCTGCTAGGTTCTGAAGGGTCTTCGGCAGCGCGCCGATGCGCTTTTTTATGCCATGAAGAAAGTCAGAATGCAAGAGGCCGCGGCATTTTTCTCCACAGTTGGCTCCATCAAGCAGGGTTCGAGCGCCTTTCGGCTTCGCGGACCACGATGGCGTCAGAAGCCTCCAGCACACGCAGCGACGCTTCGGAGTGCCTGGACCCTTACTTGAGCACGCGTAAAGCATCTTCCGGTGAGGGTTTGCATGCAGCCAGGCTGCGGCCCTCCCAGATGTGACGGGGGTCCCTATGCGCGACGTCTCTGCCCGTTCAAAATTGGGCTACCAAATTAGATCCGCCGAGTAACCCATTCGAACGAAAAGTAAAAATGCCGTCATCGCGAATCCCTCACTAACGACTTTGGCCGGTTATAACCGACCATACGGGAGCTATCCGAACATCCACTTCAAAGGCATTGACTTGCCCAGCTCAGTGACAAAAAAGTGTTTCCAGCCAGAATGTTTTCTGCGGACGGCCCGGATTAACTATTTGGCTTTGACTGCGATGGCCTTGTCAAGGGCGGAGTAAAATTAGACCACCGGGGCGGAGAGAAAGTAGCCCACTTCACGGATGGAGGAGGCTTGATTTGATGGATTTGCGGGGGCGGCTGAAGCGTAGGCCTGCGCCTTCTGTTGGGATTGCATCTCACTGATGAGGTCTCGACGCTACCTGCGGCGAGCGCGAGGATTTCGGGGAATCGGAATATGTGAAAAGTTCACCGGTAGCTGCGTGATTGTTGTTCACAAGGGTCGAGTAAAGAACCGTTCTCTGATTTTGCACGGATCGAGGAAACCACAAGTGGGAAGATATAGGGAAGGGACACTTTGATCGTTGAATACAGGCTCACTATTCGGGAGCCAAACCGATATTCTCTTTGATACTAAAAGAGATATCTCAGGGTTTGGAACGACTTACTCTTTTCTCAACGAATCGCACCGTCATACCGCGCTTGTGGATGTGAGGCCGGCATGGCGCTCCATACGCTGGCGCAACATCTGACGGGCCCGAGAAAGGCGGCTCTTGACGGCAGGTTCACTGATACCCAATCTCGCGGCGACTTCTTCTGTAGACAGCTCCTGAAGATCGCGGAGATTTAGGACTTCCTGGAAAATAGGAGGGAGCCTCCGCAACTCCTCACTCAAATGATCCGTGAGCTGTCGTTGGCCCAAGGTCATTTCTTGTCCCGGCCGTGTATCAACGGGATCCATGACCGAACCGTCCTCCCGCCCATCATCCAATGGCTGCAGCGAGGCCCGGCGCTTCGATCTTAGGTGCATCAGGCTCTGGTTCATGACTATCGTGCGCATCCAGGTGGAAAACTTCGCCTCCAAGTGAAATGATCCTAGGCTCTTCCAGGCTTTTAGAAACGAAGTCTGAACCTGATCTTCGGCGTCTTCCCGGTTCTTGACGACGGACAAGGCGAGCCGCATGGAAGCAGTAGTGGTCCTCCGCATCAATTCTTGAAATGCTTCCTGATGTCCAGCTTGGGCTGAGTGGACCAATTCCGCTTCATCGGTCTCCGATAGTGGATTGGGCAAGGCGATCATGAATCCTTCCCAGGCTCTTGCGTCACGCACAGCGAAGTGTAATATGGCCTGTCCGCGGCACTACGGTGGCGGTACGCGCTGACAACCAGTCCCTGATCAATAAAAAACACGCCGGGCATCTGGGAAGCGTCGGCCGAGGGACGACTCAAGCCGTGTCCCTTCACGACCCCAGCGATCAGGCCTCTGGTCCATACCTTTGGCCCAAACAGTTGCCGCCAGGACCCTTTCTTCAGGCCAAATGCGCGGTACAGTTCCTGATCTGTATCGCAAATCCGGTCGACATCTGACAGTCTGTGGCGCTCGACCAATTGTTCGATTCCGGCTCGATCGCCCATGTGAACCAGGACGATTCGGGTACCGTTGCTTTCGATTTCTTCGCGTACCTTTGCAATATCGGCAACTGCCTCGCGGCAGAATGTGCAGCCGGCATGGCGCAGAAAAACCAGAAGCAAGGGAGAGGCTTGCACTAGGTCCACCAAGCGTTCCCCGGACTCTGTCGAGACACGTTCTAGAACGCTGGCAACGCCCGAGACATCCCAATCAGCAGCCCGTTTTTGAACCGAAAGTGCGCGCATTCGCTCTCCTATGTAGTAGATGCCTCTAGATCGGAGGGGTCGCATTGTTTGTTGCCTATGTTTTCATAGAGATGGCGGGTGGTGGCCGGATTGCCACGCCTTTAATGCTCCGTTTGGAACCAGACGAGACAAATGGCTCCTCGCGCCGACCATGCGAGGGTTCGCAGCCAATTCCACCGAACTAACCCACGATGGATCTCGGGTCGGAATCCGGAATGCTCTAGACGTTGGTGGATGGGCACCATGATAAACGCAGTCATCGCCCAGATGAACAGCACGAGTCCAAATCCCGCAACCGCTGGCCAGTGACTCAACCCGCGCTCAAAAAGCAGTAAGCTCGCTAAAAAGAACTCAGCCAGCATGGCGGGCGCAACAATCCACAGAATGCGGCGGACATGGAATGAATGGCTTTGCCGGAATGCAGTTGAACCCAGTCCGTTAAAGATCGGGTAGTGCACCAGCTGTACCACCCAGATCAGCCCCACCTGGAACCACGTGGTCGCATTATGTAGGCTGAGAACAACTGACGGGGAAATCATCCTAACGTGGTGATGCCGGAAAGTGCCAGTCGGCACAAGAATTAAGCGCACACATAGATGAGTCAGCCACAATAGGTCATGGCCCGGGGTTCCTCTTGCATCATTGTCGGCTCCGGCATGGCCGGGCTTACGGCGGCACGCTTTCTGCAACAGCGCGGTTGGCGCGTAGTCGTCCTCGACAAGGGCAGGAAAAGCGGCGGTCGCATGGCTACACGTTGCAGAGAAAATCACTGCTTCGACCACGGCGCTCAGTTTTTCACGGCGCGGGATCCGGAATTCCGTCAAACTGTTGACATCTGGGTGAAGAACGGTTGGGCCTGTCCATGGTTCACTGATGGGTTCACAGATGGCGGGCTTATCCGCTATCGTGGGGCGGAAAACATGAGCGCACTCGCCAGCCACATGACAGCCGGCCTCGATGTGCGACAAAACACGGTAGTTCTTGCTATCAACATCGGCCCCGGGGGCTGGACCATCGTCACCTCGACGGGCACCGTACTCGAAGCGAAAGCAGTCATTCTCACGAGTCCGGTCCCGCAGGCTCTCGCCCTCTTGGGGGGCTCTGATGAATGGTTAGCTCCGGAGCTGCATCTGAAACTCGAGTCGGTTGCCTACGAACCGTGTGTGACTCTAATGATTACTCTGGATCATCCGAGCCAAGTTGCCGAACCTGGGTATCTGAGGCTCGACAACGGACCCATCGCGGTCATCAGCGACAATACGAAGAAAGGGATAGCGAAAGGGCCGGCTGATCTGACTATCCACTCGACCTCTTCTTTCGCTCAGGAGCACACCGGGGCGCCCGATGACGCCGTCACAGCTAGCCTCTTAGAAATTGCCGGCCCGTACCTCGGCGGTCAACCCATATCCTGGCGGCTTCATCGTTGGCGGTATAGCAGACCCTGCGTTTTATACCCAGAACCCTGTTTCAGCTTGCACAATCCTGCCCCGATTGCTCTTGCCGGTGACGGCTTCGGGGGCGCGCGGATTGAGGGAGCTTACCTATCGGGACTTCGAGCAGCCCAGGAAATGGAGAAGGGATAAAATGACAAAGCCCGGAACCAACGGGGTTCCGGGCTCGGGCGTGTGCCTATTCCGGCAGAAGGACTGTATCGATGACGTGGATCACACCGTTACTGGTAACGATGTCAGTCTTGGTCACGGTCGCGTTGTTCACCATGACACCATCGCTGCTGGTTTTGATCGCAACGTTTCCACCCCCTACCGTTTTCGCCGAGCTCAGCTTCATCACATCCGCAGCCACCACCTTGCCGGAAACAACGTGGTAGGTCAGGATACTTTGCAACTTCGCCTTGTTCTCGGGCAAGAGGAGCGATTCGAGCGTTCCGGCCGGCAGCTTCGCGAAGGCCTCATCGGTGGGAGCGAATACGGTGAAGGGTCCGGGTCCCTTCAAAGTATCCACTAAGCCCGCCGCCTTCACCGCCGCAACCAGCGTGTTGAACTTACCAGCCACAGCAGTGTCCACAATGTCTGCTGCCGAAGCTGCCATAGTCAGAGCCATACCCAAAAAAACGGTCTTCATAGTCTGATTCAATTTCATTGTCGATCTCCTCGTTTAGTCTTTCGGAAATTCTTGAGCCCATTTGCCTGCGATGGTCAGCACCTGCAGCGCTTTCAAAAGCTCTTCGTGTACAACACTACCGATGCCCCGCAGTGAGACCCCGACTCAAAACTTCTTCATTACTTGCGCAGCATCGGCGCACAATCTTTTGCGACTTGATCTTCCAGGTGGGCATCTCCCCCACCTGCAAACAAATACGTCCTCCCAACAAACGTGGCCCGATCTGGCGATTGGTCTCTATGACAAATTGACAGGTCGCGGCGCCGAAATCATTTATGAGTTTCAAGGCTTGGACATTTCCATCCCCAGCTCCTCCGATCCCACCGCGCATCACGCCAACTGGAAGGTGAACGGAATCGTCAAGATATGCCCAGACTACCGTTCGTTCTTGAGGGTGATCTTGTGGTGCACCATAACGGACATCCGCTGAGGCTGGTTGGGTCAGGCGATGAATGCGTGGTGCACTTCCCGACCCTGCGCTCATTGCGTCACTGGCTGGTTCTAGGTTGGCATCTACGTGCGTCTTTGCCTCTCGTAAATGATCTGCACGTCCAATGGCGGACGATCCGTCTTCCTGTGCGCGCCTTCTTGGCTAAGAAGAGCATGGAGATCCTTTCATAAGCGCCCAGCCACTAGACTCGATTCATCACCTTGCTATACAGGTGCCTGACGTTTCCAAATCTCTGGAATCGTGCAAGCGGGGTTAGCAACGGGACCGAGATGACGAAACGTCTTAATCCCCTTTGCCTTGCGTACTCCTTCATCAAGCCGCCGTAGGAAACTTGATCGGAGCCACCGATTTCGAAGATCTTGTTGTCGTCTAGCAGCAGGTCCAGGGCCGCAAGCAGGTAGGAAAGCAGATCTGCAATCGCAATCGGTTGAGCGGCGACAGAAACCCAGCGCGGCGCGATCATCACCGGTAATCCTAAAAACGGCAGTTGCCCTGAGGGCAAGATGACGGAAGTCTCTGATACAAAGGGACATGTCAATGGGCAAGCCGGTGGAAGTGGCTCACCCAGAGGGTTAAGTCGAAAAGGTTGATTTTGCAGCGGAATCGGAGGGCTGCGCGGTCGAAACCTATGCGGGCAAACTGCGGATACGATGGGACGACTCTGCAGCGGTGACGGCGATGGGACAGATGCCTGTGTTCATAGATTTCCTAAAGACATCAGGCCTGTGGGATGGGTTCGTGGCGGATTGCCCGTTGCGGCACAAGAGTCCCAACGCGCCAAGCCAGGTCGACATCCTGGGCACGTTATTGATGAGCGTGTTGGCGGGGCAGAATCGCTATGCGCACATCAGCGGGCTGCGCGGGGATGGCGTGAATCCGGAGTTGCTAGGGATGCGGAAAGTGATGAGCGAAGACTCGGCACGGCGGGCGTTCAAACAGGCCTCGCCAGAGGAAACCCGTGCGTGGTTGCAGCGGCATCTGAAGCAGACCTACGCGCCCTTGCTGGAGCATGCCTGGGTGATGGATCTGGACAGCACCGTGAAGCCGCTGTACGGTAAACAGGAGAAGGCGGTGAAAGGCTACAACCCGGCCAAGCCGGGGCGGCCCTCACATGTGGTACACACCTATCTGCTGGCGCAGTTGCGGCTGGTGTTGGGCGCGGAGGTGCAAGCGGGTAACGAATCGTCATCGAGCCACGCGCAGCCGGGCTTCTGGGATTACTTCGATGCGTTGCCCCGTGCGTCGCGGCCGGTTTTCATTCGCGGTGATATCGGATGGGGCAACGAGCGAATGATGCAGGAAGCCGAACAGCGTGAACAGGCGTATCTATTCAAGATCCGGCAAAGCGCAAAGATCAAGGAACTGCTGGCGGGCAGCTTCGCGATGGACCAATGGGAATCCGCGGGCCAAGGTTGGGAAGGGACTTGGAGCGAAGTACGGTTGGCCGGTTGGACCAGTAAGCGCCGGGTGATCCTTTTGCGCCGGCCATTGCGTGAAGATCTGGTGGTAGCCAAGCGCAGAGGCAAAGGCCGCATGGCGCAGATGGAACTGGAAATGGGTTGAGTGAGAGCGGGCACCGTGCTGTATGAACACGCCGTGCTGGTGACCAATCTGGAAGACGACATTTTCACGCTGGCCCAACACTACCGGGACCGGGGCGATGCGGAAAACAACTTTGACGAGTTGAAGAACCAATGGGGATGGCTGGGCTTCACCACCCACGATCATGCGCGCAGCCAGATGATGACCTTGTTCGTCGCCCTGGTCTACAACTGGTGGAGCCTGTTCACGCGTCTCTCGGCTCCGAATAAACGCATCGAAGCGATTACTTCACGCCCGCTCTTGCTGCACGCTATCGGACGCAAGACAAGCCATAGTAATCAATCCACGTTGACACTGACCAGCTTGCACGCCGAGTCGAACAAGATCCAGATCGCCATGAAATCCGTGGCTCGGTTCCTCAGCCACATCCGGTCAATCGCGGAGCAGTTGAAGCCTGTCGAGCGCTGGCGACTCATGCTGTTCGCTGTCGTACGTGCTTTCCCTCTCGCCCCAGCCATCCCAATGCCCCGGACCGGGTTCCAGACGGCGTGAATGGTCGCCAGCAACTGCCCTTTTTAGGTTTACGAATGCGGTCGAGCGGCGTGTTGAGCGGGGGCGAATGGCATACCAGCACCTGCGGCTTGTATTCGGCAAACACCGCGAGGCGTTCCGCGAATTGTTCCTCGGTGTACTCGCCCGGTGTATCGAACGGCGTGATGGTGGAATATCCGAGGCCGGCCACGCGCACGCCGCCGACTTCGGCGGTCTTGCCATGAAAGTTGACGAATCCATGGCGCGCGCAGAATTCCTCGATCTGACGGGCGGATTCGTGATTTCCCGGCAGCATGTAAATGCGCTCTGCCGGGCGCGGCTGGAAGTAGGCCGCCATCTTCTCCAAGCCGCGCGCCCAGTTCACCAAATCGCCCGCGCAGAAGTATGTATTCTATTCATTATAAAAGAGTTACCGAAGAGCCCTGACATCGCTATGAATGTCCGAAAAAATCAGGAATTTGTTCATTTTAGAGTCCTGTAGCCGCGGATGGCATCCGATATCGTAGTAGATGGAACCCCATGCCTGACCCTGCCGCTCCAAGTGTGAATAGTTGGCTCGAAGAAGAACTGTTCTACCAATACCGCAATGATCGCCTGGTGGTCGATACCGGTTGGAAGCAGGTATTTGAAGGACACCCGGCGCCGGGCGGCGCGACGGACGCCACTGGCTCCATGGCGGACCTGCCCGCCGCCGAACTGCGTGGATTGCCGGCGCTGGCGTCGCGTCTAGCGCCTGTCGTCGGTTCGGTCACGGTGTCGGAAGACGATCAACTGGTACCTCTGCGCGGCCCGGCGCTGAAGATCGCCGAAAACATGTCGGCCAGCTTGACCGTGCCCACGGCCACCAGCTTCCGGACGATGCCCGTCAAGGTGATGGACGAAAATCGTCGGACGATCAACGGCTACCGCGCGTCACAAGGGCATAGCAAGATTTCCTACACGCACCTGGTGGCGTGGGCCATCGTGAAGTCGATCGAAAAAGTTTCCGCCATCAACGACGCGTTTTCCGATAACGGGCACGAATCCCTGCGCGTGCGCCGGGGGCACGTGAACATCGGCCTGGCGGTGGACGTGGCCGGCAAAGACGGCGCTCGCTCGCTGAAAGTTCCCTCCATCAAGAAGTCCGAACAGATGAATTTCGCGCGGTTTCTGGCCGCCTACGACGACATCGTGCTCCGCGCGCGCGGCAACAAGCTGACTCTTGCGGATTTTGAAGGGACGACAATTTCGCTCACCAACCCCGGCACCGTGGGTACCGTGGGTTCGGTGCCCCGGCTGATGCCGGGACAGGGCGCCATCATCGCCACGGGAGCCATCGACTATCCCGCCGAGTACCGCGGCGTTCCCGAAGACACCCGTACATCAATGGGCTTGAGCAAGGTCATTACGATGACGTGCACTTACGATCACCGCGTGATTCAGGGCGCCGAATCCGGCATGTTCCTGGCGCAAATACAGGCGCTGCTCGAAGGCGAACACGGATTTTTCGACCAGATTTACGGGGACCTAGGGATTCCGCTGCGGCCAGTGCGATGGGAGGCGGATCAGGCCGCCGCGCCCACCGTCAACGCGGACCCCGTGAAGCAATCCGCCATCGCGCGCTTGATGGCAGCCTGGCGCGAGCGCGGGCATCTGGAGGCCGATATCGATCCCCTGGGCGCGCCGCGTCCGGCACACGCGGACCTGGATCCGCAGGCGCATGGGCTGACGATCTGGGATTTCGATCGCAACTTCCATTGCGGGGCATTCGGAGTCGCCACATTACGCGACCTGCTCGACCGGCTGCGCGCGGTGTACGCGGGCAAGATGGGCGTCGAATACATGCACTGCGACGAACCGGAGGAGCGCCGCTGGTTCCAGGAGCGCTTGGAGCAAACTACGGGCCCGTGGGCGCTCGACTCCGCGGTGCAGCGCCGCGCGCTCCAGAGCGTGGTGGAAACGGAAGGGTTCGAGAATTTCCTGGAAAACCGCTTCAAGGGCCACAAGCGCTTTTCGCTGGAAGGCGGCGAAGCAGCCATCGCGGTGATCGATGAAGTGCTGAACCGCGCCGCGCAGAACGGCGTCGAGGAGTGCGTGATCGGCATGGCGCACCGGGGCCGCCTGGCGCTGCTCGCCAACATCATTGGCAAGGGTATCGCGCAAGTGTTCTCGGAATTCGAAGGCGATCCTTCCGCGGAGGACTTCGAAGGAACAGGTGACGTGAAGTACCACCTGGGAGCGAGCAACCTGCGGACCATGCCTTCGGGCAAGCGGATTACCGTGTCCGTTGCGCCGAACCCAAGCCACCTGGAAGCCGTGAACCCGGTGGTGGAAGGAATCGTGCGTCCCAAGCAGGATCGTCTGGGCGATCACAAACGCGAGCGCGTGATTCCGCTGCTTATTCACGGCGATGCCGCCATGTCCGGACAGGGCGTGGTGGCCGAGACGCTGAATTTTTCGCGAATCGAAGGCTACAATACCGGCGGCACCATCCATCTGGTGATCAACAACCAGATCGGCTTCACCACCAATCCGGCCGCATCGCGCTCGACGGCGTATTGCTCCGATGTCGCGCTGATGGTGCACGCGCCCGTGATGCACGTCAACGGCGACGATCCGGATGCGTGCATCCGCGCCGCCCAACTGGCCTACGATTTCCGGCAGCGCTTTCATCGCGACGTGGTCGTCGACATGGTGTGCTGGCGCAAGCACGGCCACAACGAAGGCGACGACGCCAGCTACACGCAACCGGTGCTGTATCGCAAGCTGAAGAATCACAAATCCGTCGCGGCGTTGTATGCGGCCCGTTTGCAGCAGGACGGCGTGGTCACGGCGGAGGAAGTCGCGGGCTGGCAGGAGGCGCAGAAGAAGAGCCTTTACGACGTCTACGACCAGACGCAGCAGAACAAAGAGCAGTGGGAATTGCATGAGCTGAATCCCATGGCGCCGGAAGCGATGCCGCACGATCTGCCGCCCACCGGCGTGAGTCTTTCCACGCTGGAACAGGTGGCCAAAGGCGTCACGGCGTTCCCGGCCGAGTTCACCGTTCATCCCAAGCTGGCCAGGATGGTGGAGAAGCGGGGGTCGGCGCTGCGCGACAATTCCATCGATTGGGCCATGGCGGAAACGCTGGCGTTCGGGAGCCTGGTTCTGGAAGGCACTTCCGTGCGCTTAAGCGGCCAGGACGCCGGCCGAGGCACGTTCAGCCACCGCCATGCCGAATATCACGACTACGAAAATGACCGTGTTTACACGCCGTTGGCGCATGTGGCGCCGGGCCGCGCGAAGTTCGAGGTGTACAATAGCCCGCTGAGCGAATACGGCGTGCTGGGTTTTGAGTTCGGCTACAGCGTGGCCGATCCGCTGAGCCTGGTGTTGTGGGAGGCGCAGTACGGCGATTTTTCGAACGGCGCGCAGATCGTGACGGACCAGTTCATCGCGTCGGCCGAATCCAAATGGGGGCAACCGAGCGGGCTGGTGATGCTGCTGCCGCACGGCCAGGAAGGCGGCGGGCCGGAGCATTCCAGCGCGCGCCTGGAACGCTTTCTGCAAATGTGTGCGGAAAAAAACATGCAGGTGGTGAGTTGCACTACTCCGGCGCAGTACTTCCATCTGCTGCGGCGCCAAATGCGCGGAGGCGCGGACCGCCGCGGCCTGCGCAAGCCGCTGATAGTGATGTCTCCCAAGAGCCTGCTGCGCCATCCCAAGGTGGTGTCCTCGGTCGAGGACCTGACGCATGGATCGTTCTATCCGGTGCTGGACGATCAAACCGTGACAGATCCAAGTTCCATCCGCAAGATTCTGCTATGTTCCGGCAAGATCTATTACGAACTTGTGGCGGCGCGCGAGGCCCGCAAGGCCACCGACGAAACTGCGGCGCACACCGCCATCGTGCGCGTGGAACAGCTTTATCCGCTGCCGGAAGCCGAGATCCTCGCGGTGCTCGAAAAGTATAGCGGCGCGAGCGGAGTGGTGTGGGTGCAGGAAGAGCCTCGCAACATGGGCGCGTGGATTTTCATGCGCACGCGCCTGCAACGCATCATGGCGAACCAGGCGCGCGTGTTGGGCTACGCGGGGCGGCCGGAGAGCGCCTCCACCGCGCCCGGTTCTTCGAAAATTCACACGCGGGAGCAGAATGAACTGCTGGCGCTGGCCTTCGACCCGCCCACCATCGCGCGGCGTTGGCGCAAGCGATTGGTGAAGCGGCGCAAGCAGAATCAACCGGTCGAGTAGCGTGCGGCGCTCGCCGCGTATGCGCCGGAGCTATCCGCACCACCCGTCTCGATTAGTGGACGCTTTCAGAAGTAAAGTACGCTCACGTATTCCGATCACCTCGTGGCCATTGATCCTAAAAACGGCAGTTGCCCTGAGGGCAAGATGACGGAAGTCTCTGGTACAAAGGGACATGTCAATGGGCAAGCCGGCGGAAGTGACTCACCCAGAGGGTGAAGTCGAAAAGGTTGATTTCGCAGCGGAATCGGAGGGCTGCGCGGTCGAAACCTATGCGGGCAAACTGCGGATACGATGGGACGACTCTGCAGCGGTGACGGCGATGGGGTAATCGCTCTACAAGGGAGAGGATCATCTTTCCGCACTGTGCCCTAGCCCACCCAGATAGATGATCCGACGAACACCTGCCTCCCGAGCAGCAGCAGAGAAGTTTTGTGCCGCTATACGGTCCTGCTCCTCAAAGGATTCGGTCGAGCCCATCGAGTGCACCAGATAGTACGCGGTATCGACTCCAGCCATAGCGCTGCGTACGGATGCTGCATCGAGAACATCTCCTGAGGCGACCTCAACACCGGACAGTCGTTTGGCTCTCAGAACATCTGGGTGCTGCGCCAAACAACGCACCGGGTAAGCCGAGCCCACAAGTGCTTGCATTGTCTCAACGTTCTTGGCCGGTTTGCCAAAGTTAGCCAAGGGTCGCAAGACCCAAAATCTTGTTCAGCCCAAGCCATGGCCAAACTTCCAAGCCGCTACTTCAGCCAACGGTCCAGCCATGCTGCGACCACGGTCGCGATAGCATTGAGCAGACCGCCCCAGCAAATATCAATAACTGCCACGCGCAGGGGCCAATCGCGCACGAGCGAATAGTTTGTCATGTCATAAACGGTGTAAACGACCACGCCGTATAGGGCTCCCCAGAGAAGCCCAGAGCCGACGAGATTGTCCGCGGGAATGAGATTGCCCGGAACTCCGTTGAAAGTCAGCGACCCTCGACCTTCATAGACTACGCGACCTTGGCTCCTTTCGCAATCGATTGTTTGGACGCGGCATTGGCCATTGACGAGAGCAACAACGGAATCTGTTTATGGCCGATGACTTTGC
>CAMAVI010000067.1 GCA_945861625.1 Candidatus Sulfopaludibacter sp. SbA3 | reverse complement strand
TTTTGCTTGTACGGATCGCCTGGACGGCATGCTGGGCGGTGTGGACTGAATTCACCGCGTCCCGTAAACTCCGTTTTGAATTTCCGGACTCTCCCGGTGCATTTCAGGCAGGCTCAAGTTTTTGGACTTCTGCCACAGACTGCTAGGGGATATTACTTAGCGGCGTAGTGTTTGGTGTACTTGCTACGCGAATTGAAGACCGCGAACGAACCGTCTTCCGACGCCGAAAGCTTCAGATAGTGGCCATCGTCATTGGCCTCGACATTGGCGATGAAAGGATCCGGCGAATTGGCCTCTTTGCCGCCGGCGAGCGAAAAGTGAAGCTGCCAAAGGTCCTCGATGCCAGGGGAGCCGCGGAGCAGCTTCCACTCTTCCGGCAACCCGCCCTTGCGGGCGCCGTTGTTCATCACAATGACGCGCGGGGCAAGTCCATGAACGGACTTCGGCGAGAGATGCGTGCCGTGATGCGCCGTCAAATATACGTCCGGCCGGCCCGCCTTGTTCCCGGGGCAATGCAGCCCCAGTTCCTCGTTCCAGATAATGTCGCCGGGATCCACGAAGCGGAACTTTCCGAACTGGATGGCCACTGCCGCCGATTGCGGGTTCTCGCCCTTCTCACCGGTTACCGGAGCAATCCCCGCGCAGTGCGGATTGGCATCGCCGGGAACATTAATATATTTGCCCGCCGCCGTCAGCACCGTTACGTCCAGGCCTTTGACGGCAATCTTGCCGCCGGCCGCGATCACCGTGTGCTGACCCGTCGCGAACGCCTTTTCATATGGCTCGGAATACTTGTTGTCCAGTTCGACGTTGGGTCCCTTGTCGAGAAACAGCGCCACCGGCAGGCGCGCGAGCAAATTCGGGACCCCACCGGCGTGGTCGTCATGGTGGTGCGTGAGCAAGAGCGTATCGATCTTCTTTACTCCGGCCGCCTTGGCGGCAACGGCGATGCGGTTGGCGTCGCGCCCGCTGTTGCCCGCATAACCCGTGTCGATTAACAGCGACTGTCCCGAAGGCGCTACCACGAGGGTCGACTGCCCTCCTTCGACGTCAATGAAATAGATGTCCAGCGTCTTGGCGGCATGCACGGCTACGGCCAGTACCGCCCCGAACAGGAACAAGCGAACGGATTTCCCCATAGCGGTATCGTACTCTAAAACCACTATCGGAGCAGTGAAGCAGCCGTGTATCCCAGTACGCTGCCGATGGCAGCGCCCGCCAGCACGTCGGTGAGAAAGTGCATGCCCAGCAGAATGCGCGAAAGCGCCACACTGAAGGCGCAAAACAACAGTCCGATCAGCATTGGGGGATAGAACGTGGCCAGTGAGGTGGCCACCGAGAACGCCGTGATCGTATGCCCAGAGGGGAACGAAAATTGGTCCGGGGGAAGCAGCGTCGCCCAACAGTGCGGCTCCAAGGAGCAGGGGCGTTTACGATTGCAGACGCGCTTCAGATACAGGAACACAGCAATGCCAGTGGCAACCGACAGCACCGCGGCCAGATCCGCGCGAAAGCGCTCCGGTCCGCCCAGCGCCGCGACCACCACGCCCAACGCGTACCACAGCCACCCATCGCCGCCACGGGTGGCCGCCACCATCCACAGACGCACCCAGTGCGGAGGGGTCCAGCGGTTCACGCGCCGCATCAGACGATGGTCCCGGGCCGCGAGCCAATGTAAAACCGTTGCCGCCATGCTATCTTTTTAAGCCTCTGGTGTAACAGCCGCGTGACACTGGTATAAAACAATCGTGAAGAAAATTGATTTCATTTATTTCGACGCCGGCGGAGGGCACCGGTCGGCCGCGACGGCGTTGAAAACGGTCATCGATTCCCAGCACCGGCCTTGGGACGTCCGCCTGGTCAATCTCCAGGAAGTACTGGACGCGTTGGACGTGTTCCGGAAAATCACGGGAATACGCCTGGAAGACATTTACAACCTGATGCTCGCTAAAGGTTGGACGTTGGGATCGGCCCAAGGGTTGCAACTGATGCATGCGGTGATCCGGCTGAATCACCGCCCCGTGGTCCGGCTTCTGACAAAGCATTGGCAAGATACGCGCCCCGACATGGTGGTCTCCCTGGTGCCGAACTTCAACCGCGCCATGTATGAGAGCCTCCGCGCGGCCCTGCCGGGCGTTCCCTACATGACGGTCCTCACGGACTTCGCCGATTACCCGCCGCACTTCTGGATCGAGCGTGGTCAGAATCAATTCTTTGTCTGTGGGACGGAGAAAGCCCTGGAACAAGCGCGCTCGCTGGGCCATTCCCATGATCGCATCTTCGCCACCTCGGGAATGATTATGCGCCCGCGTTTTTATGAACCGGTCACCATGGACCGCGCGGTGGAGCGCGCCCGCCTGGGACTCGACCCCAACCAACCTGTTGGCCTGGTGTTGTTTGGCGGCCAGGGTTCGAAAGTCATGCTGGAGATCGCCGAGCGCCTGCGCGACACGCAACTCATCCTGATCTGCGGACGTAATCAGAAACTGGTGGAGCGCCTGAAGAAGCTACCCACGAACGCCGCGCACTTTGTCGAGGGCTTCACGCAAGAAGTTCCGTATTACATGCACCTTTCCGACTTTTTCATCGGCAAGCCCGGCCCCGGCAGCATCAGCGAAGCCGTCGCGATGAAATTGCCGGTGATCGTCGAGCGCAACGCCTGGACGCTGCCGCAGGAACGCTACAACGCCGACTGGGTGCGCGAGCGCCACGCGGGAATGGTGGTCTCGAATTTCCGTCACATCGATCAGGCTGCAAAGGAGATGCTGGCTTCGCTCGACGCCTACCGCACCAGCGTAGCCCAGATCAAAAACCGCGCGGTGTTTGAAATTCCAGAGATTCTGGCGAAAATCCTGGGAGTTTAGGCTACACTCAAGATTGAGGTACTCCTCATGCGGATGCTGATTCTATTCGCGGCGGCGCTCACTCTTTCGGCACAGACGAAGAGCTACCTGGTCGACTCGGGCACGCACGTGCCGCTGAGTCTGATTAATAGCGTCAGCACCAAGAACTCCATCCCCGGCGACCGCGTGTACCTGGAAACCGTGTTCCCGATTCTGGCTGGCGGCCGCATCGTCATCCCGCCCGGCAGCTACGTGATGGGGACAATTACCGAGATTCGCCGCCCGGGGAAAGTGAAAGGGAAGGGCGAATTTCATCTGCGCTTTGATTCTCTGACTCTTCCCAACGGCACCACCCGCGATTTTCGGGCCCACGTCACCGGCCTGGATGGCCGCGCCAGCGAAGACCTGGACCGCAAGGAAGGCAGCATCCGCAGCGAAGGCAATAAAGTCGGCGACGTCAGGACGGTCGGCGAGACGGCCGCGGCGGGCGCCAGCATCGGTGCGCTGGCGGGCAGCGTGAATCGTGCCCCAGGCATGGGCGCGGCGATTGGCGCGGGCGCGGGCGCGGCGGCGGCCCTGGCGGGAATTATGTTCACGCGCGGTCCCGATGCCGTACTCGCCAAGGGCACAACCATCGAAATGGTATTGGACCGCCAGGTGCAATTCGAAGAAAACGAAGTGGATTTCTCGAATTCCATGGCCCGGCGGGCGGGCGCTTCCGACGGTAGCGGACCCCTCCCCAGCCGTAAGAGCAACCCGCGGTCATATCCCGGTCGTATGCCGCGTTTTCAGCCCTAAAGTTCGCTCTTCTCAAAGCCGATTTACGTGGTACGGATACCACTCCAATGACCACTGCACAAGCTACCGGTCATCCCGGCTACCAGGCAACCACGGCAGGCACAGTGAAGGCCTTCCGATTTCGGGGCGTGCCGGTGAGGCTGCACTTCACCTTTGTTCTCATGGTGGTTTTCATCACCGTTTCCGTACTGGGCAGCGCTGGGTTCAACAGCAACTACGCCGCTTTCCTGGCGGGCAGTCTGATGAGCGTTCTGCTGCACGAATTGGGCCACGCGATGGTGGCTTCGCGCTTCGGCATTCGCACCACCGAAATCGTGATGTTCCCCATTGGCGGCTTGTCACGCATGGAACGCCCTCTGCCGCCCACGGCGGAGATCTGGGTGGCGCTGGCAGGTCCCATGGTGAACCTGCTGCTCGCCGCGAGTTTTTTCGCGTATATGGTTTCATCCCATCAGGCGGTACCCGTGGGAGTATCAGACCTGTTACGGCCAAGCGGCAAGAGCGCGTTGGCTCTTTTGCTTTACGGCAATATTCTCCTGGCTGGTTTCAACCTGCTGCCGGCGTTCCCCATGGATGGAGGCCGCATTCTCCGCGCGCTGTTAAGTTATGTCCGGCCGGAGCAGGAGGCCACCCGCACGGCGGCGTGGATGGGACGGATGTTGGCTATCAGCATGGGGCTTTACGGGCTGCTGGATTCACAGTTCATGCTGGTGTTCTTCGCCTTGTTCATCTATCTGGGAGCGGCGCAGGAAAGCGTGGCCGCACTGGGCCGGACATTGACGAGAGGAATTCCCATTCGCGCGGCGATGATCACCGAGCTCCATACTTTGGAACACGGCGCGACCATTCGCGACGCGGCCAATCTTCTGCTTTCCACTTCGCAACAGGATTTCCCGGTTATGCACGGCAACCAAGTGGTTGGTCTCCTAGGCCGGCAGTTGCTGATTCGCGCCATCGCCGCGGAGGGCCCGGAGGCCTATGTGGCCGGTGCGATGGATCGTAACTATATTGAGCTGGATCCGAACGAGGATCTGGCGGACGTCCTGCCGCTCATGGCCCAGGCGGGACGCTGCGCTCTGGTGATGGAAAACGGCTTGCTGCTGGGCCTGCTGACCACCGACAACCTTTCGGAGTTCCTCCTACTCCGGCGTTTCGGCATGGAGCCGGTGGTCTAGAGTCTAGTACAACTCCCGCACCGCAGCGTTAACCCACATTCCTGCCAGCACCACGGTCAGCGCCAGAGCGGTGTACCCGATTCCGCGCGAATAGCCGTCCAGCTTGTTTATCTGTTTCATCACTTCGCGCTGCTCGGCTTCCATCTTGGCCTCGCCGGCGCTGAGATAGAGCGTATCTTCCTCGTGGAGCCCGATAATCGAGCGGTATAGCAACAGCGCCAAGTACAGTGCGGTCGCGGTTCCCCAACAGATGGTGACGATCTCCATCGGAGATAACTTCATGGTGGTACCTCCTTTGACGGTTCAATTAATACGCCCGTGGCGTCACGGTGTCAAGGGAGGGGTGGCAGGCGGGCGGTCGTCTGCCTTTCGCGCTAACCGCGAAGCTCGGCGACGATTTCCCGGGCCGCTTGCCGCGCCTGCTCTACCGCGCCGATCTCGAAGCTGATGGCGCCGACACCGGGGTGGCCGCCTCCGCCGTAGCGTTCGCAGATCGTGGCCAAGTTGTACTTGAGCGGCTCCTTCACCCAAGGGTTCGAGCCCACGGATACTTTCGTGCGGAACGTCGAGGTACTGACGGAGACCGTATACGTCGATTCGGGAAACAGGTAATACGGGATGAACTTGTTGTAACCTTCCATGCCATCCGCAACCAGGTCAAAGAACACGACACCATCGGCGCAAACAGACTGTTTATGGATGATGTCAATCGACCGCAAGTGGCGCTCATGCAGCGGCTGGAAGATGGCCTGGATCCGGGGATCCGCGGCGATGTCGCCAAGCGGCCGCTGGCGCATCATGCGAATGATGTCCTGCACCGTGTCAGACCCCTGAGAACTCTCGATCACCAAAGTCAGTTGCGTGGCCGGCGACCGCAGATCCACGGCCTCCTGGGCATCGCGATAGCGCGCGCCATCCACGATGTCGGCCCAGGCCACCAGATCTTCGAGATCGGCCGCGGCAAAGCCGAATTTCTCGCGAGCAATCGTGGCAATGTAGAGCGTGCACGAACGGTAGGTCGGGTCAAAAAATTTCCGTCCGCTGGTGTCATGGCGGAAATGCTCGGCGTCCTCCGGCGATAAGAACGCGCTCTGGTGATGATCGAACCACCAAGTGAGCCGGGGATCTGTCGAATATTTGAAATCCACGATGGCGTTCACATCGCCGTTGAACATCTCCGGCACAAACAATTGGGACGCCTTGTGAGCCAGACCCGTATAGACAAACTCCGCTCCGTTGTAAAATTTCTCGGCCGCAAAACGGCTAAAGAACGCGGCCGAGGCGGCCCCGTCGAAGCAGTGATCGTGATAGAGAACCCGTACCCGCATGTTTTAAGTTAACGACTAGTGGAAAACTTGCTAGTGTCTCGCAAACGGAGGGCAGGATGCAAGTGGCCCCAACGCCGCGGAAGAGACGCTACTTCGCCGGTGGCTCGCTTCGAGTGACCACGGCGCCCAGTTCCCCCTGGGCCAAGCGGACCCTCAATTCCGAACCCAGGGGAGCGTCCCCGGGTGACTTCACGATCTTCCCGCCGCTCGCCACGATGGCGTAACCGCGGTCGAGAATAGCCAGCGGGCTCAGTTGTTTCAAATGAGCTTCGAGTGGCGCCAAGCGTGCGCCCGCCCGGCTCAAGCGCAAGCGAACGGACTGCTCCATGGCCGCACCAGCGCCATCCAGACGCCGGCGCGCTGCCGCAAAACGAAGACGCACATCCAGGCGGGATACCTCAGCCGCCATGAGGTCAAGCTTTCGCCGGCGGGCGGCGCTACCTTCGCGCCACTGCTCGCGCAGTCGGTAATCCAGCTCATCGACTCGCTGCATGTGCCGGCCGATGGTCCGATGCAGACGCGCGCGGTCGATCGCGACCTGATGCAGGGCCTTGGCGAGCAATGCAATCTTTAGCCGGACCGACTGCAGCAGCTTGTGCTCCGCCGCCCGCAAGCGTTCGAATAAGCTTTCGCGCGTGCAGATGACGATTTCGGCCGCGGCGGAAGGAGTGGGCGCGCGCATATCCGCCACAAAGTCGGCGATGGTGAAGTCGGTTTCGTGTCCCACCGCGGAAATCACCGGCACTGAGCAGGCCGCGATGGCCCGCGCGACGCGCTCCTCGTTGAACGTCCACAGGTCTTCGAGCGACCCGCCGCCACGCGCCACAATCACGACGTCGGCCCACCCGGATGTGCTGAAGTATTCGATGCCCTCGGCGACCTGCTCGGCCGCGCCGTCGCCTTGCACCTGCGCCGGATACACGCGGATGTGGCGGCCCGGGCAACGGCGCTCAAGCACGTGCAGCATGTCCTGGATGACGGCGCCGGCCGGCGAGGTGACAATTCCGATGCGTTCCGGTAACGGCGGCAGTTCGCGTTTGCGCTCAGCGGCAAACAGCCCCTCGGCTTCTAGTTTCTTCTTCAGTTGTTCGAACGCCAACTGGAGCGCGCCATGCCCTTGCGGCTCGATGGCTTCCACTAGGAGTTGCAGGTCGCCGCGCGCGTCGTAGAGATCCACGCGGCCCCGTACCAGCACCGCCACCCCATCCTGCGGTTTGAATTTCAAATAGCGCGCCGACGCCTTGAAGCACACGCAGCGGATCTGCGCGCTTTCGTCCTTCAAGGTGAAGTAGTAATGGCCGCTGGGATACAATTTCACGCCGGAGATCTCGCCGGCAACCCAGATGTCTTTGAAATACTCTGTGAATACGCCGCGCAGGGCCGTGGCCAATTCGCCCACGGAAAAGTAGTGCGGCTCCGGACTCCAGTTGAGGGCAATCTGCTCCACGCTTCAGTGTAGTCCGCGGCGGATTGCGGAGTGTCGAGTATCATGAAACCATGAGTTCCGCGCCGAAAACGCCGAGGGAAGTCCTGGATTACGCCAAGAAACACGAAGCCAAGCAGTTGGATTTGCGCTTCACCGATCTGCCCGGCTTGCAGCAGCACATTTCCTATCCGTTAAGCCAGTTGGACGAGCATTCCTTCGAGGAAGGCTTCGGCATCGACGGCTCGAGTATTCGCGGATGGGCCGCGATCAATGAGAGCGACATGCTCCTGATTCCGGACCCCACTACCGCGTTCATCGATCCGTTCTATGCAACCAAGACGCTGGTGATGACCGCCGACGTCATTGACCCCATCACGCGCCAGCACTACGACCGCGACCCGCGCTGGATTGCCAGGAAAGCCGAGATGTACCTGAAGAACACCGGCTTGGCCGACACGGCGTACTTCGGGGCTGAAGCCGAGTTCTTTATCTTCGACAACATTCGTTTCGATCAGAACGCACACTCGGGCTACTACTACATTGACGCCGAGGAAGGCCGCTGGAATTCGAGCCGCGCCGAGAATAACCTCGGCTACCGGCCTCGTTACAAGGAAGGCTATTTCCCGGTTCCGCCCACCGATCACTACCAGGACCTGCGCGCGGAAATGGTCGAGGTCATGATCCGCTGCGGTTTGCATATCGAGTGCCATCACCACGAGGTCGCAACCGGCGGGCAGTGTGAGATCGACCAGAAGTTCGACACGCTGGTGAAGTCGGCCGACAACATGATGCTGTACAAGTACGTCGTGCGCAACACGGCGTATCAGTACGGCAAGACCGTCACCTTCATGCCCAAGCCGCTCTTTGGCGACAACGGAAGCGGCATGCACACGCACCAGAGTTTGTGGCGCGAAAGCAAACCATTGTTCGCCGGCGAAATGTACGCGGGATTGAGTCAAATGGCTCTGTGGTACATTGGCGGACTCTTGAAGCACGCCCGCGCGCTCTCGGCGATCATCGCGCCCACCACCAACAGTTACAAGCGCCTGGTGCCCGGTTATGAGGCGCCCGTGAATCTGGCTTATTCGCGCCGGAACCGCTCGGCGGCAGTGCGCATTCCCATGTATTCAGCGAATCCCAAGGCCAAGCGCGTGGAATTCCGTCCGCCCGATCCGTCGTCCAATCCGTACCTGGCGTTCGCGGCCATGATGATGGCCGGCCTCGACGGCGTGACCAATAAGATCGATCCGGGCGAGCCGCTCGATAAAGACATCTACGATCTCTCGCCAGAGGAAATGAAGTACGTTCCTTCCATGCCGGCATCGCTCGAAGAAGCGCTCACGTGCCTGGAAGACGATCACGCTTTTTTGCTCAAGGGCGATGTCTTCAGCGAAGAGCTGTTGGAGACGTTTATCTCTTATAAACGCAGGAACGAGGCTGACGCGATCCGCCTGCGGCCCCATCCTTACGAGTTCGCGCTATATTACGACATTTAGGGTTCGATTGTTACTCAACCATGACTGGTTCTGTCCTGCAAATTAGTATTTCCACGGGCGGAGTGCCCAAGCACCCCGTTTCCGTAGCCAGCGTCACCGCGGAAGGCATCGCAGGCGACGGACACAAGAACACGCAACTTCATGGGGGCCCGCGGCGTGCGCTCCTGCTCATTACCGCCGAGGGGTTGGAAGAGCTGGCGTCGCTGGGATTCGCCGTCACGCCTGGCGCGCTGGGAGAAAACATTACCACGCGCGGCGTCTCCCGCCGCGATCTGCGCATCGGCCAGCGCTGGCGGATCGGCGAAAGCGTCGTCATCGAAATCACCACGCGCCGCTCGCCATGCTCCGCGCTCAACCGGTACGGCCCGAAGATCCAGAGCGCGATCTTTGATGAACTTGTGAAGGCCGAAGTTCCCGCGTCTCCCAAGTGGGGCTTAAGCGGCTTCTACGCCTCCGTCGTGGCGCCCGGCGTCATCCGGCCCGGCGACACCATCGCCGTTTGCGAGTCCGGCGACACCGACGCTGTTTGCGAGTAATGGAGCGGCTCAACCATCTCACCTATCAAGACCGTTTGCGCGCCAGCCGGGAAATAGGAGAACTCGCCCGCTGGCTGCCTCCCGCCACGCTCAACCGTTTCGATTTGCTGCTCAGTACGTCGGCGGCGCCGGAAGAAGGTCTCCGTTACTTCGCCCGGCTCCATGAAACAAAGCCGAGTTGGTTGCAGCGCCTCACACGCACCACCGCGGGCCTACGCAATTTGATCGCGGTCTTCACGCATAGTCACTTTCTATCCGAGGAGATCTTGCGCCATCCGGATTGGGCGGAACCGTTGCTCGAAGCCGGCGGCCTGCAGGGCGTGATCCCTCCGGAGCGCATGGCCGATCTGCTGGCCTCGGCTCTACCGCCGCGTTTGCCGGAACCGCTCGAGTTTGCTCAATTCCGGCGGCGCCAAATGCTGCGGATTCTGATTCGCGATGTACTCGGACTGGGTACGCTGCCGGAAATTACCGGCGAGCTCACCACGCTCGCGGACACGATCGTCGAGACCGCTTACGCGCGCATTCACCAACAGCTCGTGAGTGACTACGGGGTTCCCGCAACGGAGACCGGTGAGGAAGCCCGCTTCGTGGTGATTGCGCTCGGCAAGATGGGCGGCAACGAGCTGAACTACAGCTCTGACATCGATCTCATGTTCATGTATTCCGCGAACGGAGAAACACGCGGCGGTGTGCGCGGCATTTCCAATCATGAGTTCTTCACGCGGGCCGCCAACCAACTCACAACCCTGCTATCCACTTATACCCAGGAAGGCATGTGTTACCGCGTGGACCTCCGGCTGCGCCCCGATGGGAGCCACGGCGAAGTCTGCATCTCTCTCGACGCAGCCCGCCAGTATTACGCCCAGCGCGCGCGCCACTGGGAACTGCAAATGATGATCAAGGCCCGCGTGGCCGCTGGAGACAAAGCAACAGGCCGTGCGCTGTTGGATTTTGTGGAGCCGAAAACGTATGCGACGACGCTGGATTTCTCCGCCATCGAAGCCATGTCGGTGACGCGCGAGCGCCTGAATGAGAAACTCGCCGCGCGGCGGCGCTCACGGAATGCGCCTGCGGGATCCGAACCGGTCGATGTGAAACTGGCCCGCGGGGGCATCCGCGACATTGAGTTCCTGGTGCAGTGTTTGCAGCGGCTTTATGGTGGCCAGGAACCTTGGGTCCGCCATGGTGGCACCATGCTGGCCCTGGCACGGTTGCAGGACAAAGGATGCCTCTCCACCGCGGAATATGGAAGACTGGCGGCAGCCTATCAATTCTTACGGCAACTCGAACACCGCCTCCAATTTGCCGATGATCGCCAGACACACACGTTGCCGGCGGACCGCGACGGACGGGGACGTCTGGCCCGGAGGATGCCGGCCAGCGGCGGCTCGGCTGCATGGCTGGAAGCCGCGATGAAGCTGCACTTCAAACAAGTGCGGGACATTTACGATCGGGTCGTTCATTCCGAGTCGGCCTCGGAGACAAGAGAGAGCCCGTCGCAGGGAGGCAGCGCTATCCTGCGCGCCCTGGAATCGCGCGCGCCACGCCTCACCTCTGCCCTGCAGCAGATTCAATCCCGACGTGAATTTAAGGCTTTGGAACATCTAGTGGAGCAAATTGCCCGAGCTCCGGTGCTGGAACGAATCGAAGCAGATCCGCGTTTCACATCACGCGTCATCGATCTCTTCGCGCACAGTCCGTATTTCGGCGAAGAATTGATTCGTTCGCCGGAGCTCCTGGACGAAGTGGAGGAAACCGAAGATCCGCCGCAGCTCAGTCTGCCGGCCACAACCATGAGCGAACTGCGCCGCTGGTACCGGCGCCAGATGGTGCGGATTCAGACCGCGAGCATTTGCCTGTCGGAGCCGATCTTTGAAACACTTGTGCGCACGTCGGAACTGGCGGATTATGTAATCGCGCACGCTTACGACATCGCCATTCGCGAAGTGCTTGCATCGCGGCCTCCCCAGGCGGCGGATTACTTGCCGTCCAATCAAATGTGGGTGATTGCGCTGGGGCGTTTGGGAATGCGCGAGTTTGACCTGGCCTCCGACGCTGACCTTGTGTTCGTGCTGGCCGACTCCGACGTCCAGGAGCTGGAATTCTGGACGCGCGTGGCCGGCCGGCTGGTGGATCTGATCATGGCTTACACGGGCGAGGGTGTCCTATTTGCGGTCGACACCCGGCTGCGGCCGAATGGCGCAAGCGGCCCGCTGGTGCTGACCGAGAGCTCCTTCAAGGATTACTTCGCCAGGACGGCGGAAGCCTGGGAGGGAATCACGTACATGAAGTCGCGCGCCGTAGCCGGAGATGCGAAACGGGCGGAACGCTTCCTGCACGAGTTGCAAGACCTTGACTGGCAGCGCTACGGCCAAAGCGGCCGTTCCCGCACGGATCTGCGGCGGATGCGTATGAAAATCGAGAAGGAAACAGGCGCGGCGCATCCCTTGAAGGCGGGCCGGGGGGGCTACTACGACATCGATTTCATTCTGATGTACCTGCGCTTAAAAAGCGCGGGTGTCTACTACAAAGTGTTGAATACGCCGGAGCGCATCGAAGTTCTGGAAAACATGGGACACCTGGATAAAGCCACGGCGGAATACCTGAGACAGACCGCGACGTTTTATCGTGCGTTGGACCACGGGATTCGCATGCTGACCGGCCACGCGGAAGCCAAGCTGCCAACCTCGGAAGCGCAAAAGGAGGCCTTGCACGCCCTGCTGCTGCGGTGGACTCCGGTTGCCTTGACGGAATTGGATTCCATCCAGTCCCGCACGCGTGCATTGTTTGAGCGGCTATTTGGGTGATGGTACACTGGTATTTCCCCATATGATTTCCGCAACACAACTGCGTCCCGGCATGGTGATCAAGTGGAACCAAGAACTCTACTCGATCTTTAAAATGGAGCATCGCACTCCGGGCAACCTGCGCGGCTTCGTGCAGGTTAAAATGCGCAGGTTCAGCTCGGGCACCATGATGGAGCACCGTTTTTCTTCCGAAGACAAGGTCGAGAGGGCCTCGCTCGATCAGCAGGACATGGAGTACCTGTACGACGACGGTGAGTTCTTCTATTTCATGAACACCGAGACGTTTGAACAGATGCACCTGACGCGCGACTTTCTGGGCGATGCCGTGAATTTTCTGATCCCGAACCTCAAAGTGGAAATCGAATTCTACGAAGGCAAACCGATGGGGATCGAACTGCCTCCCACTGTGGACCTGAAGGTGATCGAGACCGAGCCTGGCTTGAAAGGTGCAACGGTTTCCAACGTCACCAAGCCCGCCAAGACCGAAACCGGCTTAGTCGTGCAGGTTCCGCCGTTCATCAGCGAAGGCGAAAAAATCCGCGTGTCTACTTCGGAGAGCGCCTACATGGAGCGGGCGTAAGCTCGACCGCTATTTTTCGCCCCCGCTTACTTTTCAGCAAAGATATCGGCGAGCGTCAACACGATCCCGTGGCCGGGCAGGCTGAATTCATTCACTTGGTGTAATCCGGCATCACCGAACGTGAAGAAGTGGCGATTTTCCGGGTCCGCCAGCCAGATGTGCCGCACGCCCCACTGCCGGTACTCTTCGAGTTTCGGAAGGATGTAGCCGACGCGGTCGTCGGGTGACAGAATCTCGATGGCGACCAAAGGGGGATCGGAGGGAACTTGCTTCCCAGGCGCTCCCTCAAACACGGCTACGTCTGGAATCCGGAAACGACTTTCACTCACGCGATGCCGTAATTCGGTGCGTACGTGTAGTCCCGTGCGGTCTCTCTGAAGACGGAAACGGAAAGCAAACTCCACTTGCACTGCGCTGTGAGAATCATTCCCCATGTTGCGTTCGACCACCTCGCCGTCGAGATACTCGCGGTCGGCGCCGTCGAAGCTGGTGTGGAGGTACTCCTCCACACTCATGAGTGTCTTGGTACTCATACGCTACTGCCAGTCTAGCATTCGCTTACTTGCGCGCTTTGGGGTGCGCCTTGTCGTAAACCGCCAGCAAGTCCGTGAGCGACACTTGCGTGTACTTTTGCGTGGTGGAGAGTTGTGCGTGTCCCAGAAGTTCCTGAATGGCGCGCAGGTCGGCGCCGTCAGACAGCAAATGCGTCGCGAATGCGTGGCGCAAGCTGTGCGGATGCAGAGACGCATCGCCCGCAATCATGCGCGCGTAGAACTTGACGATCTCTCGCGCGCCGCGATCCGAAAGCCGGGTTCCCCTGTGATTCACGAAAAGCTCCGAACCGCCGGCGCTGCGCGTAGCGAGATACTTGTCCAGCGCGGCAGCTGCTTTCGCCGCATAAGGCACCTGCCGTTCCTTGCGTCCCTTGCCGCGTACGCGAATCCACTGCTCGCGGAAATCGAAATCCTCAAAATTCAAAGACACGAGTTCGCTGATGCGCAATCCACAGCCGTATAACAACTCAAACAGCGCCAGATCACGCTCCGGATAAGGCCGGTCAAATCTGTCTTCCGCGACACCATCGACCAGGGTGTTGGTTTGTTCCGCCGTGGGGACCGCCGGCAAGCGCCGGGGAGCCTTGGGCGTTCGCAATAGCTTGGCATAATTCACGGTCACCGTCTTCTCGCGCAACAAGAAGTGGAAGAGCGAACGAACCGCGGCCAGCTTGCGCCGGATCGAGACGGGATCAAGATGTTGATCGTAGAGGCTTCCGAGCCACTCCCGCAGCAGAGGCGTGTCCAGCGAAGACGGCGCCGGCGGCACGGCCCCAGGCGGAGAGAAGTACTCCAGGAACTGCCGCAGGTCCGAAGCGTAGTTGCGGATCGTGTGGGGAGACGCGTTCTTGCGGGCCAGCTCGCCCAGGTAACGCTTGATCGCATCGGACAAGTCAGACATGCGCGTACATGTGCTCATCGAGCGCCGCCAACGCGCGCCGGCACACCTCCGCATAGCGGACCTTCTTGTCGCGCGGCGGATTCTCAAGCTTGGGCAGCAGATCGAACGTAATATTGGCGGGCTGATAGTGCAGCGGGTCGGCGCCGGAAACATACGCGCACAACGACCCCAGCGCCGTCTGGCGTGGAAATGGTTCCGTGGATTCCCCTCGCGCCAGCGCGGCCGCTCCGCGTCCGGCGATGAGCCCCGTGGCGATCGATTCCACATACCCCTCAACGCCCGAGATCTGCCCCGCGAAAAATAGGGCGGGCCGCGTCCGCATCTGCAGCGTCGGCGCGAGCAGCGCCGGAGCGTTGATATAGGTATTGCGATGCACCTGGCCGAAGCGTAGGAACTCCGCGTTCGCCAGACCTGGAATCAGGCGCAGCACGCGCTGCTGCTCGCCGAAGCGCATGTGATTTTGAAACCCCACAAGATTGTAACTCCCGGCGCGCGCGTCTTCCTGGCGGAGTTGCACAACGGCCCACGGGCGGCGCCCCGTGCGCGGATCAATTAAACCCATGGGCTTCATCGGCCCGAAGCGCAGCGTATCCCGTCCGCGGCGGGCGATCTCTTCAATCGGCAGGCACGCTTCGAAATAGCGGGTATGGTCCGGGCGGTCTTCGTCGATATGCGCCGGGACGCTGCTCGCCGCCAGCAATGCGTCGAGAAACGCTTCGTACTCGTCCTTGGAAAACGGACAATTCAGGTAATCGGCCGTGCCGTCGAGCGATTTGTCATAACGCGAAGCGCGAAACGCGATGCTCGTATCAATCGATTCGGCATCCACGATGGGACTAATGCTGTCGTAGAAAAATAGCCGCTGGGACCCGGTAAGCCGCGCGATTTCGGCGGCCAGCGCGTCCGAGGTCAGTGGCCCGCTGGCAATAATCCAGATCTTGTCGGAATCGAGCGCGGTGATTTCCTCACGCCGGACTTCGATGGCTGGGTCGGCTTCCATCACACGGGTTACTTCCGCGGCAAACAGCTCGCGATCTACCGTCAGCGCGTGCCCGGCGGGGACGCGCGTGCGCGGCGCAATCTCGCCGATCAGCAGCGACTTCAGCCTGCGCAACTCTTCCTTGAGCAGCCAAGGGGCGGAGTTCTCTTGCTCGCTCTTAAGGGAATTACTGCAGACCAACTCGGCCAGGGCGGCCGTCTTGTGTGCGGGCGTTTGCCGCGCGGGGCGCATTTCGTACAATACGGCTCGTCCGCCCGCACGCGCCACCTGCCAGGCCGCCTCGCAGCCAGCCAGGCCCGCGCCGATGATGTGGATCTCGCGGGTCACTGGCGGCTGCTCCGGCGGAATCGACTAAGCCTTATTTCCGCTGATCTGGATCGGCAGCCCATCCGGATCGACAACGTGGAAACCCGCGCCCTTGGCTTTCGCCGGCGTTACGCCGCGTGCCTTGAGGTCCGCCGTCACCGCGGCCTCGTTGAAATTGTCGACGCCGATCGCGATGTGATCCACGCGCCCCGCCGGCTTGGCTTCGCGTAAAACGATGCCCTGCTTGCCGAGTTCGACCCGGCTGGTGCCGTCGCGCTTGGTCACCGTGCAGCCAAAAGTCTTCGCGTAGAAGTCCGCCGACTTCTGCAAGTTGGTCACCTGGATGGAGAGATGATGGATGCTGGCCCCCTGAAAACCCGCCGCTGAGGCGGTTTCCGCCGCCACGGCCATCAGCGCCAGACCTTCCACCAATTGGCGGCGTGACATCTTCCGGTCTTCGTAACTCTTCAACAAATTAGAAATCGCAAGCTTCATGGAATCCTCTTTCTGATGGGGATCGCCAGAAGCCTCCCATCTCCACAAGCTTACTCCGGCGGCGCGCGCCACCGCTGGGCTCGGCCGCGGGTGTTCCACCGCGGGCGGGCTTCACTTACGCTCAAACGCGACGTAGTCTTCGCGAACCGGCGCGAAGCTGTCGACAATGCGGCACGCGGTGAGCGCGCGTCCGGAATGGACGGCGTGGGGCGGGATCACAAACACAGTACCGGGCTCCAGAACCGTCGTCTCGCCATCGACGGTAATCTCGAACTGGCCCTCGATCACGTGCGCCACCTGTTCGTGCATGTGCGAGTGTTCCGGCAGCAAGGCGCCTTTCTCCACTTCCCAAAACACGAAGGTCATCCGCTCCGAACTGACGAACTTCCCCGAAAAGCCTTTAAAGTGCGTTTGATTCGGAACGTCTTTCAACCATACGTATTTCATGCACACCGTCTCCTCTAAGGAACACGCGCAAAACGGACTCTCCGGCGCCGCGCCTTCGCGGCCTTTGCGCTAGCTTCCGGCATCATAGCAGCATTCGGGAATTGCGTATCCTGAGGAGGAATGCCCATCGAGTTTCGCGGTGTCTTCGCCGGCCCTTTGAAAGATTTGACGATCGCCGCGCCCGCCGGCGCGATCATTGGAGTCGTCGGCGTCAAGAACGCAGGGGTCGCCGAACTGCTGAAGTTGGCCTGTGGTCTGCTGGAACCCGAGCAAGGTGAGGTCCGGGCGGGCCCGCAGCGCCGGTACCTGGCCGTGGGCGATTCCGTGAATCTGGCTCCCGCCGATGTGCTGGCGCTGGATCAGACTCTGGCGACGCAGGATGCCCTGGTGCGCACCCGCACGGTGACCGGCCTCGACCGTTTGCGGCGAGCCGGGACCACGGTGTTGCTGGCCTCCCACGAAGAGCGTCTGCTGGAAACCCTGTGCGACGAGGTGTGGTGGCTCGACAACGGCGAAGTCGCCGCCAAAGGCGACCCCCAACAGACGTTGGCGCAATACCGCCGCTTCGTAGCCGACCAGGTGCGAGGCTGGGGCGAGACCATCCTGCCGCGCCTCGCTCCGTCAGCACGCAGAGGAGATGGCCGCGCCGAAGTGGTGAGCCTGGAAACACTGGGCGCCAACGGCCAGCCGACCATCGTCTGGCGAAGCGGCGAGTACGTCAGCGTTCGCGCCACCATCCGCTTTCACGAAGCCGTGGCGGAGCCAGTCATCGGCATGCTGATCCGCACGCGCATCGGCTTTGAAGTCTACGGCACCAATACGGACCTGGAACACGTGCCCGTCGGCGCCCGCAAAGCCGGTGAAACGGTAACCGTGGTCTTCCAGTTCCTCTGCGATCTCTGTCCGCAGGCTTATACGTTGACCCTGGCCTCTCACGACCCCGACGGGGCCGTGCATGACTGGATCGACGATGCCATCGCGATCACCGTCGCCGATGAGCGCGGGACGCCGGGCGTCGCCAATCTCAGGGCCAAGGTCACCGTCACCGCCGCGCCGTAACTCCGCGCGGCCTGCCCGCCAAGTCTACTGGAAAGTCTCGGTAACGCTATCGGCGCGCCTCGTGGGGCTTCCATTGCGATTGAGGACAAAAATTTCAAACGTCCAATCCGCAGCGCAGGAAATAGATGTGGGAAGCGTCTCGAAGCTGCCGTCAGGCGCGGGATCGACCGTTTGATACTGGATCGGATTTCCGCAGCCGCTCCCGTAGATGAAGTATGACTTGTCGGGATCAAAGTTTATCCCACTAACCGTAAAGGACTGGCCAAGCGCGCAGTTCGGACTGCAGCTCAGATTGAGGACGGGTTTGGGCTTGGGCCCTCCTGCGAGGGCGATCGAGCCCGCCAGCCCGAGAAAAAGACAGAACACAAAGGGTTTGTTCATAGCGAAGCCAGAATACGCCCAAAACATTCGTATCGGTCGTCGTCTAGGGGATAATCCCGAACTAGGTAAGGTACCTGTTGAGGGACCTGGGCATTGCACGGTACTAGCAACTAAGGGACGCTAACCTCTACCCGCGTTCTTGGGATATGGCGGCTCGATATTACCGTAGGCTCCGGCTAGGGCGGACCCCCGAGGCGACGTAGGCGAAAACCTTAAGGCCTATAGAGGTAACAATCTATAGATCCGGGATACCTTTGCCGAACATAATACTGGTACGGAAGGTGCATCATGTTTCAACACCAAGTTCAACACCAAAGTAACCGATCAATGCGGATGAAGGCACGGAGCAAGGAACTTGGCTTCACGTTGACGGCGACCGCGGCGGGGCTTTTCATGCTCGTGGGCATGTTGGGGTTGGCCGCGGACCTCGGACGCGTTTTTATTGTCAAGAGCGAGGCCCAGGCGTTCGCCGACATTGCAGCCATGGCGGCTGCCAGGAAACTGAATGGGAAATCGACAGGGATCACGGATGCACAGAACGAGGTCGCGAACAGCACCAATAAATGGATGTTCGGAACCAAGCCGTTCCCCGCTGGCATTAGAACAGTGGAATTCGCCACCAAGACGGCCGGAGCAGCCGGCTCAGGGGCCTGCGCAAGTGGGACCTGGACCGCGGCACCTTCGTCGCCTTATACCGACTACGGATGTGTTCGAGTGACCGTGACGCCGGCGGTCGACATGGCCTTCATGCCGGTGCTGGGAACGGGCTACACACAAACGGTGACAGCCCAGGCGGTGGCCGGCGTAGTACCGAAAACCTTCCCGCTGGGCGGCTACATGCCTTTTACACCCTTTGCCCACATGCCTAATTGCTCGGCCACCATCACCACCGGGTGCGACGCCACGGGAAATTTTGGCTACTTGGTCGGGGACGACTACGGCTTTCATTGGCCCGGTAATATCAACAACAACCCAGGCGGAGCGGCCAAAGCCTGCCACGGAGATCAGCTCGCCTGGCCGCTGTACAATTTTTCCGATACGGTGGGCGGTTCGGTACGCGGGTATTTTGAGTTGACGTCCGCATCCGCCATCGCCGATGCCATCCTGGGGGCCGAACAGATCATTGCGTTAGCAGTAGGTGACACGCTCTTGATGACCGGTGGCAGCAAGAACGCGATGGCGAATGCCTTAAGGCAGCGTAAATCAATAACCTTTACATCTAACGGTTGTGCTTGGATGGATCGTGTAGTTCCATTCGCCATGAAATGTGTCGGGCTTCAGATGGACATGGGCAAACTCTTCATCCGTGATTTTGCGCCCAACGGGGTACTTGCGGT
>CAMAVI010000066.1 GCA_945861625.1 Candidatus Sulfopaludibacter sp. SbA3 | reverse complement strand
GAACTGGGTTCACGAACTGGGTTCACGAAATCGGTCTGAGTATCATTGTAATCACCCAAAGAGGTAAACGGAGGGCGAGTCCTTCCAAATACTGTTTTCACGGCCCGGACACCGACCCCCTTCTGGGCCCGCCGTTTCAGGCGAGTGTGAATTTTTTGTAAACAAATTGTAAAATTCACCGCTCCGATACCAGACCTACAGCCGAGTGGCGTAGAATGTGGACTCAATCGCGGCCGGGTGATTCACACTTGTGTTCGAAAGCGTGTGTTCGAAAGCGTCGCTATCGGAAAGGAAATTTTACCCATGCATGGACTACGCGCGTTCCTGATTCTGCCCTTCGTGGCCTTATTGACTACCGCCAGCGCATCGGCGCAAACGTATTTGTCGGCCACCATTACAAACGGCCAGGAAAATCCGCCGGCCAATCCGACTCTGAGCACCGGCGGCGCCCGGCCGGCATCATTCGGCACGGTGACCTTTGTCATCGACAGCACCAACACTTCAATGACGTTTAGCGCCACCATCAATAACATTGATGTCACCGGCACCCAGACAGCGGACCCCAACGACAATTTGACCGCCGCCCATATCCACGCCAGCGCAACGGTCACTCCGGCGACCAACGGCGGAGTGGTGTGGGGATTTTTCGGTGCTCCGCAGAATGACAACAATCCTCGTGACATAGTGGTCACGCCGTTTGCGAACGGCGTCGGCGGTACCATCAGCGGGAAATGGGACGCGCCGGAAGGAAACAATACCACGCTCGCCACGCAGCTGCCGAACTTGCTGGCGGGACGCGCTTATATCAACTTCCACACCACTCAGTTCGGCGGCGGCGAAATCCGCGGCAACATTACCGCGGCCCCTGGAGTCACCACAGGCGCGGCACTGCCGCCGGGCAGGATTGGCGCAGCTTATTCACAAACGCTTGCGGCCGCGGCCACGGGAGCGACACCCACTTGGACGGTAACTTCCGGTACGCTTCCCGCCGGCATCACACTCTCCAACACGGGGGTACTCAGCGGAACGCCGACGGCCATCGGGACCTCGAGCTTCACGGTCCAGACCAGCGCCGGCGCGGCCTCGTTTGCCAGCAAAACGCTCAGCCTTACCATCCTCCCGACCACCCTCAGCTTCAACAACGCCCTCCGCCTTGGTCACGTCGTGGACGCCACCAATTTCGCGACGCAGTTCACGATAGTGAATCTGGACACGGCTCCGGTGAGCTTTCAATTCCGGTTTTGGGACGATAACGGCAGCGCCTTGAAATTCCCCATCCAGGAAGGCGCCGCCGGTGAGTTAGCCGGGTCATTAGCTCCGGGAGGCGTTACCGTCGCGCAATCCCCCGCCAACTCGTCCACTCTCATGCAAGGTTCGGCTGAGGTCGCTAGTAACGGCCGCATTTCCGTACTGGCGAACCTGTACCGGTCGTCGGGACCCGGAGGCACGGATGCGGAGGCTTCCGCCCAAGCCGCCCCGTCCGCGGCAAGCGTCATGCTGCCCTTCGACAACACACAGGGATACGCAACGGGCGTTGCCGTAACCAACACGAATGCGACTCAGACGATTCAGGTCACGGTGACCGTGACACCCGAAGGCGGATCCGCGACCACCAATTCGTTCGTACTACCGCCGCACGGGCACACAGCGTTTGTGTTGGCGGCGAACTATCCCGCCGCCGTGGGCGCGCGGGGCTCGGTCCGCTTCTCCACCGCCTTTGCCGACCTGGCCGTGACAGGGTTGCGGTTCAGCCCAAAGAACTCGTTTTCCTCACTCGGGGGGGCTCAGTAGCGCGCGGGTTGCGTCCGCATGACGTTCCAGGGAGTTCAGTCGCGTAAAGCCGCGGCTTTAGGCACTGTTGCGTGGATGTGCGCGCACCTGGCTCTGTTGGCCGTGCAAGCGTCGGCACAGGTACCGCGTTTCCCGAACGCCGTGTACGCCGTGGCAGTGAATCCCGTGAACACGGCGACGGTCTACGCGGCCACCGACAACGGAGTCCTGCGCAGTACCAACGGCGGCGGCGCCTGGGAGGCAGTGAACAATGGCCTTCCCTCGGCGCGAGTCACGGCAGTAGCCGTTGATCCATCCAATCCGTCGGTCGTCTACGTGGGAACCGCGGGGGTATACAAGAGTACGAATGGAGGCTCGACCTGGGTCCGCACGGGCAACGGGATCCCTTCGACCTCGTTGGGCGTTGCCGCGCTGGCGATCGATCCCGCAAATTCGTCCATTATCTATGCGGGACTTTTTGCCGCCGGTGGCTTTGGGCTGGTCCGCAGCATTGACGGAGGAGCCAGTTGGATCACGATCACCAACTCCATTTTGCCGAAGGCAACTTTTGATGGCCTGGTCTTGCATCCAACGAATCCATCCATTGTTTACGCGGCCTCCATGAATGGCGGTGTCTTCAGAAGCACGGACAATGGCGTGAACTGGGCGGACGTGAGCGTTGGCCTTCCCTCACTACGAGTCACAGCGCTCGTGATCAGTCCGTCCAATCCGTCGACGTTGTTTTTGAGAGTGCGCGACTCGGGAGTATTCAAGAGCACGGACGCGGGGGCCACATGGGCGCCGGCCACGAACGGCCTGGCGGCAAGCGCCGACCTGGTGGGGTACGCCTCGGCGTTGGTGATCGATCCAGCAAATTCCTCAATTCTCTACACAGGAACTTTTTCCGGAGGGGTGTTCAAGACGACGAATGGGGGGAGCAGTTGGACTCCCATGAATAACGGCTTTCCCGCGGGCACGGGCGGCTCCCTGGCCATGGACCCCAAGAATTCGTCAATTCTTTACGCGGGAACCACCGACGGACGCATCTTCAAGAGCAGCAATGGGGGCGCCTCCTGGGAAGATCCTCAGGGTGCGGGAACGTGCGTGCAATCCGTCAGCCCCGGCGGACAGGCTTTCACGCCCGCGGGTGGAGCCGCCACCATCGCGGTTACCGCTCCCGGCGGGTGCGCCTGGAGTGCCGCAAGTGTTGCCGATTGGATTTCGATCACGGGAGCCAACAGCGGCAATGGCAACGGCAGCGTTTCGTTCCAAGTTGCGGCCAACAGCGGAGACGCCCGTTCGGCGACGTTGACCATCGGGGGGATTCCGTTCACGATTGGGCAACAGGCGGCGTCGATTGCGGGATTGGGATATGTGGGTGCGATGCCGCATATCGCGGCGCAGGATGTGTGGACCACCACGTTTACTTTGGTGAACAAGTCCGCCGGCGCGGCCACGGCGCGGCTCAGTATGTTTGGCAATCCCAGCGGAGCCCTGACTCTGCCGCTGGTGCTGCCGCAGGTGTCGGCCACGCCGCTGGCGGCGGCGTCGCTGGATCGCAACCTGGCCGGCAATGCCTCGCTGGTAGTGAATACGGGCGGGCCACAGGCTCCTCCGGTGCAGGTGGGTTCGGCGCAGTTGTTCAGCACCGGAGCCGTGGATGGCTTCGCCATCTTCCATCTGATTCCCGGCTCCCAGGAAGCCGTGGTTCCGCTGGAGACGCGCAACGCGGCCTCCTACCTGCTGGCTTTCGATCATACCGGCGGTGTGGTGCTGGGCGTGGCGGTACAAAACGTGGCCAGCCAGTCCGCGGCGATTCCCGTCGTAATCCGCGATGACGCCGGTGTGGTGATCAGCTCACCGGGGACCACGCTTGCCATGGAACCCAACGGCCACACTTCGTTTGTGCTGTCGCTGCAATATCCGTTTACGGCCAACAAGCGCGGCACGGTTGAGTTCGTGACTCCCCCCGGCGGCCAGATCAGCGTGCTGGGGATTCGCACCACACCGCTGGTTACCTCCAGCGGCACCAATACCTTCGCCCTGACCACCATTCCGGCGCTGGCGAATATCGGCGCCACCGGCGGCAGCATCGCGCACATCGCCACGGGCAATGGCTGGCAGACCACGTTTGTGCTGGTCAACACCGGAACCTCGGCCGCCCAGGCCACGCTGAAGTTCTTCGCCACCGGATCCGGCGCACCGCTGCCGATTCCGCTGTCTTTCCCGCAAGCGGGCGCGGGCTCCAGCACGCTGGCGAGCTCGGTGACACGGAGGCTTGAGGCGGGAGCCACCCTGGTGGTGCAGAGCGCGGCCCCGGCGTCCGACCCGCTGCCCACCATCGGCGCGGCGCAACTGACCACGGACGGCAACGTCGGCGGCTTTGTGATCTTCCGCTACAACACGAATGGCCAGGAGGCCGTGGTGCCGCTGGAAAACCGCGCGGCCAGCGGTTATCTGATCGCCTTCGACAACACCGCCGGCACCCTGACGGGTATCGCGGTCAACAACGTGACCGTGCAACAGGTGAGCGTGCCGGTGATCGTGCGGGATGACGCCGGCAATCCGATCGGCAGCGACACTCTCACGCTACCGGCCAACGCCCACACGTCATTCACCCTGGGCGTGGACAAGTTTCCAACTACAGCAGGCAAGCGCGGCACCATTGAATTCGTCAGCGGACAGATCGGCGCCCTCGGCATCCGCATCCCCCCCACTCTCACCTTCACCACGCTCCCCGCTCTCGCCAAGTGAGGCGGCGGGGCCCTAGTTCAACGGCAGTCCCTCGATCAACTCGATGCGCGTCCCTACCGGATCGGTAATGAAGGCGCTCTTCAATTTGGTGCCCGCTATCTTACGAACCGGCGCATCCAAGGTCACGCCCTGGGCCTCAAGTTTCTTACAGAACGCCGCCAGATTCTTAACCTCAAAACCGATCCTTTCGATGGCGCGGCCTTTGGTTGGCACGGGCGCTTCGGGAGCTGGATTGAAATCGATTTCACCCGCATACTGCCCCGGAAACTTGGCCGCCATGATGGTGTTGCGGCGCAGGCCGGCCTCTGCCCCCAGCGTCTTGGCGTACCAGGCGCGGACGCCTTCCCGATCCGGGATATTCATGTGGAAGTGATGATTCGCCGCCGTAACCGGCAGCGTCTTGTCTTCGGTAAACTCCACGCGGACGCCATCGGGAAATACCACGGTGAATTGGCAGGCCGGAGTCCCCGGGGCGGCGGCGCACCCATCGGCCTTATAGCCGTCGGCGGCAACCTCAATATTGGCGGCTGTGATCTTCCCCTTTACCTCCGCGTAATCTTTTATGAGGAACCCCACGTGGTTCATGCTGCTTCCGCCCGAGCCGCCCGCCGGCTCCCCTTTTTCGAGAACAATGTACAAGCCGGGCAGCTTGAGCAGTTCCAGTGACCCTGTGCGCGTCACCTTGGCGCCAAGAATGTCGACCCACAGTTTCTTGTGCTGCTCCGGATTCCGCACCAGCAGGTGAGCCTGCGCGATGGAAACGCCGCTTGCGTTCGGACCCGCGAGTTGCGCAAACAGCGAAGCGCTGGAGGCGGCGATCAGTAGAATCCCCGCCGCGGCGGAGCGCAGGCCGCGAGTGTGGATTCCGCGTAAGGTTGGCAATATGGACATGGATTCCTCCTCTCTCTCGGTTAGGCCTTGGCGGGCCGGTGTGCCTTCAGAAATGAGCGAATCTGGCGTACCGCGAGGGGAATTCGCTCCTTGGGCTCTTTCCAGGGGAATATGCTCACTTCGGCTTTGGGCGCGAGCATCGCCGCTTCCATGGCGACCGCGTATGGATGCGCTTCGATGTCATCCGGCAGGATCAGCAGCGGGTTTTGGCAGTTCTTCACGAAATCGCGGGTCACGGTGAACACGAAGTCGGGGTTGTCGCGGTACATCTTGGTCAGGAATTTGTCGACCATCTCCATCTTTATGTCGGGCCGCTTGGCGGCCAGCGCCGGCCCCCAGCCTTTCATATTGCCCTGGTAGAAAACGTCGCGCTTTTCCGGACGCGACCCGCTGGGCTGCGCCAGCACGGCAGCGACGATGCGGTCCGGCGCCCGCTTCAAGAGGTTCCAGATAAACGGCCCGCCGATGCAGAAACCCATCACCATGAATTTGTCGATTTTCAAGTAATCCATCAGACCCAGGTGGTCATCCGTGTAGGAATCCCAGGGCCGGTCCACTTCCAGCGGGCCGGAAGACTGTCCTTCCACGGCGTTGCGCAGGTCAGCAGCGATGCAATGGTACTCTCCCTTAAATTCCTCGATCGGGTTAAAGGGCGAGCCCTTGGTCAAACCGGAGATGGTCGAGTTCAACCCCCCGCCGGCAATTACCAGCAAAGGAAAACCGGAACCAGCCTCCTCATAGTGAATCCGAACCGGGCCTTTTTGATAGATCGGCATAGCAGTTACTCCTTCCCATTTTTTGCGTGAATATGCGCGGCGCGGAAGCAGTTTAGCACATCGCTTCGCGGGCTCACACGACAGCCTTCGACACGACAGTCTTCGTAGCAGCCTCAAACGTACGGGTAGCGCAGTTTCTTGGCCGCCACGAAAAGGGCGGCAGTAGGGCGTTCCCCGCTTGCCGCCTTCCGCCCGAAAACGATACCCTAGGGATACCGCATGCTTAAACCAAGAGTAGAGGCACCTGACGACCTCAACCCCCAGGAAACCACCGAATGGGTTGAGGCTCTCGACGACATCATTGACCAGGTAGGTCCCGACCGGGCCGGTTACCTGCTCGAACACTTGATGGAACACGCCGCCAACCTGGGCGTCCGTGTCCCGCTGCGCTGGAATACGCCATACATCAACACGATTCCAGTGGAGGAGGAAGTGCCGTATCCGGGCGACCGGGCGCTGGAATGGCGGATCAAATGTTTGATGCGCTGGAACGCGCTGGCCATGGTGGTGCGCGCGAACAAAAATGACGCCAATATCGGCGGCCACTTGGCGACGTACGCCTCGCTGGCCACGCTGGTCGAGGTAGGCTTTAACCACTTCTTCCGCGGATCGTATACCGACGCCTCCGGAGCTAAATTGGCCGGCGATTTCGTTTACTTCCAAGGTCACGCCGCGCCCGGCGTCTACGCGCGCGCGTTTTTGGAAGGCCGGCTCAGCGAAAAGCACTTGGAGAACTTCCGCCACGAGTTGCGCGAACACCCGGGGCTCTCGTCTTATCCCCACCCTTGGCTGATGCCCGGCTTCTGGCAGTTCCCGACCGTATCCATGGGTCTCGGACCCATCAGCGCTATTTATCAGGCGCGGTTCATGCGCTATCTGGAAAATCGCGGTCTGATTCCCGCCACCCAGCGCAAGGTGTGGGCGTTTTTGGGCGATGGCGAAACCGACGAGCCTGAATCGCTGGGCGCAATTGGGCTGGCCTCGCGCGAAAACCTCGACAACCTGATTTTCGTGGTCAACTGCAACCTGCAACGCCTGGACGGTCCGGTCCGCGGCAACGGCCACATTATTCAGGAACTGGAAGCGTCCTTCCTGGGCGCTGGGTGGAACGTGATCAAAGTTGTGTGGGGCAGCAACTGGGACGATCTGTTGGCGCGCGATTCCAGCGGCTTGCTGCTCAAACGAATGCACGAATGCGTGGACGGCGAATACCAGACTCTCCGCGGCAGCAATGGCGCGTACCTGCGCAAGGAGTTTTTTGGAAAGTATCCGGAATTGCTCAGGCTTGTCGAGCACATGTCCGACGACGAGCTGTGGGCGCTCCGCCGCGGCGGCTTGGATCCGCTGAAAGTGTTTAACGGTTATCACCGCGCGATGCAGAGCAACGGCCGGCCTACGGTTATTCTGGCGAAGACCATCAAGGGCTACGGCCTGGGCGAGAGCGCGGAAGCCCGCATGACCGCGCACCAGCAGAAGAAGATAGGCGACGCGGATCTGCTGAAGATTCGCGACCGTTTCCAACTGCCGCTCTCCGACGAAGCCACGCAACATCTGGATTTCTACCGGCCCGCCGAAGATTCACCGGAAATGAAGTACCTGGGGCAGCGCCTGGAGGCCCAGGGCGGCCCGGTTCCGGCGCGCCACGTCAAGCCGATCGAATTGATGACTCCGCCGCTCGAATCGTTCAAGGAGGCGCTGGAGGGTTCACGCGGCCGCGAAGCTTCCACCACGGCAGCCTTCGTAGCCATCCTTAAGACGCTGATGAAACTTCCGTCCACCGCGAAGTACGTGGTGCCGATTGTTCCCGACGAAGCCCGCACCTTCGGCATGGAGTCCCTGTTCCGCGAGTTTGGCATTTACGCGAGCCAGGGCCAGAAGTACAAGCCGATCGACGCCAACGTGCTGCTGTACTACAAAGAAGCGAAAGACGGCCAGATCCTGGAAGAAGGGATCAACGAGGCTGGCTCGATGGCCTCCACCATCGCTGCTGGAACCGCGTACGCCAACCACGGCGTGCCGATGATTCCTTTCTACATCTATTACTCGATGTTCGGCTATCAGCGCGTCGGCGATCTGGTCTGGGCCTTCGCGGATTCCCGCGGCAAGGGCTTCCTGCTGGGCGGCACATCCGGCCGCACAACGCTGAACGGCGAGGGCCTGCAGCACCAGGACGGCCACAGCCCCATGTTGTTCAGCGCTGTGCCTACCTGCGCCGTTTACGATCCGGCTTATGCGTTCGAGCTGGCCGTGATCATCCAGGACGGCATCCGGCGCATGTATCAGGAGAACGAAGGCCGTTTCTATTACATCTGCGTCTACAACGAAAACTACGTGCAACCGCCGATGCCAGCGGGCGATCACGTTCGCGCCGGCATTCTCAAGGGCCTGTACAAGTACCGGGCTTCGGACAAAGGCCCGGCCGTGGCGCAGCTATTCGGCAGCGGTTCCATTCTGGGCGAGGCGCTGCGCGCGCAGCAGATTCTGGCTGAGCGGTATCAAATCGCGACCGATGTGTGGTCGGTAACCAGCTACAACGAACTCCGCCGCGATGGCCTGGAAGTGGAGCGCTGGAACCGTCTCCACCCCGCCGAAGCGCCGCGCAGTCCGTATATCATCAAAGCGTTGGAAGGCTCACAGGGACCTATCATTGCTTCGACCGATTACATGAAGGCGATTCCGGACCAGCTTTCACCCTGGTTGGCATCGCGGCTCCATACGCTCGGCACCGACGGCTTCGGACGCAGCGAGAACCGCGAACATCTGCGGCGGCACTTCGAAATCTCCGCCGAAGCGATCGTGCAGGCCACATTGTCCACCCTGGCGCGCGAGGGTAAAGTCGACGCCAAACTGGCGCAGGCTGCCGTGGCCGAACTCGGCTTCAATCCGGAATCGCCGGACCCGGTGAAACGGTAACTAGTGACTCAATAAAATAGCCCCACAAGAAACCGCTGAAATTCGGCAAGCCCCGCACGACAGGCGCTGCCGAGTTCCGACCCGGTTTTCCAATCACGACTACTTATTGTTTTGCTTGTTGCCTTGATCCGCCGGGCAGACGCCGCGTTCGATGAAGTGAAGTCCCGTTACGTCAAATCTGGCAATACTGATGGGAGCGCCAACGTCCCCAGTATTGAGGAGTCGGCTTGTGGCAATCTCTAGTTCGACGATACTCCGTACGAAGTCGACGGGGTTCCGTGCGGCGGAATTTCCAAACGCGGTCGGGTTCGTGGTGAACAAAAAAGTCGCGGTTTTGTTTGTCCCCATCATCCAGGCGAAGTTTTTGACAGCTGCAGAACAATCTGGTTTGATTTCATTCCCGGCGAGTAAGAACTGGCAAAGCGTCGCGGTTGTTATACCACCAGCGGGGACAGCCCCAAATAGTACGGTTATGATCGGGACATTGCCCTTGACCCACCGCTGGTAGGCAGGGCTATTGCGCCGCCTAACGTTAGCTACTACGTCGGGGAGGCGCTCGAGAAGAGAAGCTCGGAGCGAGGCCATCGCTGCCGTTGTGTTTCCGCTACTAATGGCAGCAGATTGCGCAAGTTCCAACGGATAGAACTTAGTCTCATCGTTTCTCATGATGCCAGCCTCAAGAAACAAGAAGCCATTCAACAGATGCACTTTGCATTCGGAGACTACGGATCGCGCTCCTGTGAGGTCCTCCAATGTGCGCGCTGAATCGGCGGCGACCGTAATCAAACTCGGCTGGATAACAACCGCGATTGTCGTTCCCCGTCCGTTAGTCACCGACAGGAACAGGAGAGCGAGAACTATACCCCACTGCTTCGCGGAAATGACACTAGCGCGGTCGCGTCTCCTCATCATTCTCCTATCCAGTGAACGGGACGTTAAGCTACTTCTTGGCCGCGCTCCGTCCGGCGCGTTAGCGGGCCGCCGTCTTTCGTTTGAAGGAGCTTGCTTCACAGAGTATCACAGTTATAAACGGGCCAGTTATAACAGGGAGACAGCCATGCCCGGGGCCCAGCACACTGTGGGAGATGAAAGAGTTGCAGCGCCTGCTCGGGATGCGCATCCGGCGCCTACGGATTCGGAAGGGCTACACGCAGGAGTCGTTTGCAGACGAGTTTGGTCTACACCGCAACTTCATGGGTTCCGTGGAACGTGGGGAACAAAATTTGACGCTCAAAAGCCTTCAAATCATTACCACGGGCTTGGGCACAACCATGGCAAAGCTTCTGTCTGGTTTGGAATGAATGTCAAGCGGTTTGGTTCAGCACCGGTTATGCGATCCCCGGCAGCGAAAGGGTCCGGCAACGTGCTGCTGGCGTTGGTTCGAACTGGAGTAATGGCTGTCAACCGTCCGAAATGTGACTTAGTATATATTTATGCTATCTTTATAGCATGGGAATGAGTATCAAGAACCACGAAGTGGAGCAACTGGCCGAGGAACTTGGCCGCCTGACTAACTCCTCGAAAACCGAGGTCATTCGCCAGGCTCTCCGCGAGAAAAAAGAGCGCCTGGCTCTGACAGGCCTGGACGCACGCCGTCAGCGCCTGCTCGGGTTCCTGGAAAACCGCGTGTGGCCTCATCTTCCCAAAGGTGCCTCCCGCCCGTGGACTAAGAAAGAAGAAGAGCGCGCCCTGGGCTATGGTAAACACGGCGAGCCCGTATGATCCTGGATTCCTCTGCTTTAGTCGCCATCCTTTGCCGGGAACCCGGGCATCTTGCGTTGATCGAAAAGTTGCTCGCCTCCGAGTTGGTCGCGGTCGGAGCCCCTACGGTGTTCGAGGCAGCCATGGTACTGACCATTAAGACCGGACAAGACGGACTGGCTCTGGTTCATGATTTTCTGCGAGAGTCCGGAGCACAGGTGACACAATTTTCTCAAGAACACGCAAGTTCCGCTTTCACGGCCTATCTCCGCTATGGCAAGGGAAGGCATCCCGCGGCGCTCAACTTCGGCGATTGCCTCAGCTATGCGGCGGCGAAAGTCGGCGGTCAGCCTCTGCTATTCGTGGGGAACGATTTTTCTCAAACCGACCTGCTCATCGCTTGAACTGGCTTCCCGCGTGAGATGTTAAGATAGCCTTCACCCCCATGCTACACGTCACCGAAGAGCAGGTCCGCGAACTGCTGTCCATGGACCAGTGCGTCCGCATCATGCGCCAGACGTTCGTCGCGTTGCGCAATGGCACCGCGTCCAATCAACCCCGCCGCCGGATCAATCTGGAAACCGGCTCCACGCTGCACAGCATGGGCGGCGTCTACGGCAAGTATTTTGGGACCAAGTTCTACACGTCCAATCCAAAGCACGGGTCGCACTTCTTCTTCTATTTATTCGATAGCGAAACCGCTCGCCCGCTCGCCGTATTCGAGGCCAATTACCTGGGACAGATCCGTACAGGAGCAGCGTCCGGCTACGCCACGGACATGCTTGCCGCGCCCGAGGCCACCAGCCTCGCTGTGATCGGCAGCGGCTTCCAGGCGCAATCGCAGATCGATGCCATCCGCTGCGTGCGCGACATCAAAGATCTCCGCGTGTGGAGCCGCAAGCCCGAAAAGCGCGAAGCCTTCGCGAAAGCCAACGGCGGCCGCGCGACGGGGACCGCTGAAGAAGCCGTTCGCGGCGCCGACATCGTGGTCACCGCCACGTTCGCCAAAGATCCCGTGATCGAGGATTCCTGGATCGAAGCGGGCGCGCATGGAGTGCACATCAACGCCATGGGTTCCAATCGCGAACAGCGCCGGGAAATCCCCTCGCGGCTGGTGCATCGCGCCGACCTGATTGCCGTCGATACGGTGGAAGTCGCCAAGATCGAGGGCGGCGACTTGATCATGGCTCCGGTCGATTGGAGCGATCGCCGCATCATGGAACTCGCCAAAATAGAGCACCGCCCCGCGGGCGCGCCCATCACGATCTTCAAGTCTTGTGGTCTGGGAGTCGAGGACGTTTCGGCTGCCGCCTACATCTACCAACGGCTGACCCAGTAAGCGGCTAGCTTACAATAAGAGCGAATGGGTTTCGACAACTATAAAGTCGTGCTCTACCGCAACCAGCCCGATGGCTGGGTAGCCGAGATTCCGTCTATCCCCGGATGCTACGCACTGATGGCAACAGCCGAGGAAGCGTTGGCCGAACTCGCAGAGGTGTTTCGTTTGTTGGAACAGGAACACCGGGAAAGCGGCAAGACTCTGCCGCGCGACACGACCGAAATCGTTCATGCCTAGCGCACGGGCGGCGGAGTTCCGCCGAGTGGCCGGCAAGCTTGGATTCCTCAGAGCACGGCAAACCGGAAGCCATGAACGTTGGATTCACCCGGACGGGCCAGGCTGTGACCATTCCGATTCACGGCGGCAGCGAAATCGGACCGCCGCTATTCCATCAAATTTTGAAACAGATGGGGATCGACGAAAAACGCTTCGAAGGTTTGCGCTAATTACTCTTGCGCGGGCATCTGCGCGTCGCTGTCGCGCCAGGCGCTCAGTTTCAGACGCCGGCACACCCAGCACAGGCCCTCGGTGGAATTGGGGGCGCAGTCTTCGCCGCAAACGCTGCAACGGCCAGGCTTTTTGAGCCGGTCGGTCTCAATCGCGCGCTTGGCCTCCGCGAGAAGCGCCTCCGGAATCAGAGGGGTCGCAGGCGATTCGACAGCGGGGACCAACGGGCGTTTGCGTCTCACGATTTCAGTATATCAGCCGCCACCTCGTGTAAAATTAGAGTAGATCCCTCACTTTTGAATGTTTAAGACCGCATTCCTGTTCCCCGGCCAAGGCTCGCAGTTTCCCGGCATGGGCAAGTCTCTGGCTCACGCTTACCCCGAGGCTGTCCGTGTGTTTCAAGAAGCCGACGACGCCCTCGGATTCTCCATTTCCAAGCTCTGTTTTGAAGGGCCGGAAGATCAGCTCAAGCTCACCGAGTTCACGCAGCCGGCCCTTGTCACCGTCAGCGTCGCCGCGTTCGCCGTGTTATCCAGTAAAGGCCTCGCACCGGATTACGTCGCCGGACACAGCCTGGGTGAGTACTCCGCTCTCGTCGCCGCCGGATCGCTCAACTTCGCTGACGCCGTTCGCTTGGTGAACAAGCGCGGCCGCTATATGCAGGAGGCCGTGCCTTCCGGCGTGGGGGCCATGGCGGCGTTGCTGAAGCTGCCCGCAGGAAGACTCGACTCGATTCTCGCGGAGGCGGCGCAAGGCGAAGTGGTCACGCCCGCCAATCTCAATTCGCCGGATCAGATCGTCATCGCGGGCCACGCCGGAGCCGTGCAGCGCGCGGCGGAACTCGCCAAGACCGCGGGAGCGCGACGCGCGGTGCTGCTGCCCGTCAGTGCTCCCTTCCATTGCCCACTGATGAAGCCCGCACAGGAGCGGCTCAAGGCCGAACTCGACGCCACGGAATTCCGCGATCTCGCCGTGCCTCTGATCAACAACTGGCAGGCGCGCGAAGTCCGCCTGGGTAACGACGCTCGCGAAGGCCTCTACCAGCAAGTTCCCAACCCGGTTCTGTGGAGTGCTTCGGTACGCGCACTGGCCGCCGCCGGCGTGACTCGTTTTTTCGAAGTCGGCGCCGGTGCGGTGCTCACCGGACTGCTCAAGAACATTGACTCGGCGCTGAGCGGCGCGAAGTTCGGCGAGGCCGCCGATTGGGAAAAGCTTACATCCGCACCCGTACAATAAAGAAGAAAGAACGACGATGTTTCCGAGTGAATTCCAGATCGGCCCGATGAAGATCGCGCCGGCGACAGTTCTGGCCCCCATGGCCGGCGTCACCGACACGGTATTCCGCCGCATGATCCGCGGCCAGGGCGGTTGCGGGCTGATCATGACTGAATTCACCAGTTCCCACGGCATCGTGGCCCAAGCGCGCACCCATAAGCCCACGCGGACTTTTCGCTATCTGTATTTCGAACCCGAAGAGCACCCCATTTCCGCGCAGTTATTCGGCGCCGATGCCCAGGTGATGGCCGACGCGGCCCGCTATTGCCAGGATCAGGGCTTCGACATCGTGGACATCAACTTCGGTTGTCCGGTGAAAAAAGTGGTGACGTGCAACGGCGGCTCGGGCCTGCTGCGCGACCTGCCGCTGGTGGAAAAGATTCTGACGACCGTGCGCGCTGCGATTTCTATCCCGCTGACTATGAAATTCCGCGCCGGATGGAACGATCGTGAGCTGGTGAACGTCCGCATGGCAAAGCTCGCCGAAGACTGCGGATTACAGGCCATCGCATTGCATCCGCGAACCCGCGAGCAAGGCTACGCCGGCAAGGCCGATTGGTCCCGCATCGCGGAGGTGAAAGCCGCCGTCAAGATTCCGGTCATCGGCAATGGCGACGTCCTCACTCCGGAAGATGCGGTGCGCATGGTCCGGGAAACCGGCTGCGATGCGGTGATGGTGGGCCGCGCGGCGTCCTCTAATCCGTGGATCTTCCGCCAGATCGCGGACTACCTCGCCACCGGACGCTACGAGCATCCTTCGGAGACTGCGCGCTACGAGATCATGCGTCGCTACTACGTGATGCTGGCTGAGTATCGCTCAGACCCGAAGAAAGGCGTGGAGGATGCCGTCGGCAAGATGAAACAGTTCGCCACCTACTTCACGCACGGCGTGCGGAATGGCGCCAAGCTACGCACCGATATATATCACGCGCACGATAGCGGGAAGATACTCAGTCTGGTGGACCAGTTCTTCGAACGCGAACTGGCCGCGCCGGCGGCGTAGCTCGTTCGGCCAACGGTCTTCTACCAACCGTCGATCTTGCGGCCCTCCGCGATGTCATTTTGGGCCCCCTTGGCGTCTCCCGCGGCGGCCCGGGCCTGCGCGCGCGCAAAGTAGATGTGCGGCTGCAAGGGGTCCAATACGAGAGCGCTGCTGAAATCCGCTATCGCCAGATCCTGTTTGTCGAGCAATTGATACGTCGAAGCCCTTTGAAAATAGTTTTCCAAGGTCGGCTCGATTCCAATCGCCGTCGTGAAATCCTCAATGGCCTTTGCGAAAGCTCCCATCGCCCTGCGCGCCGTAGCCCGCAAAGTGTACGCCCGCCCTAACTTGGCATCGAAAGTGACCGCGCCGTTCGCATCCGCCATCGCGTTCGCAAAGGCTTTCTTGTCGAGCCACGCAAAGCCGCGCTCGACCAGCGCAGTGGGGTCCTTGGGGTTCAGCTCCAACAGTTTCGTGAAATCGCGAATCGCGGCATCGGAATTAGACTGGGCCACGTAAACGTGGCCGCGCATCCGGTACGCCTCCGCGAAGTCCGGCATCAAATCGATGGTCCGGCTGAAATTGAGCGCCGCCTGCTCGTAGCGCGTCGCCTTCAACAAGCGCAGGCCGGCGTCGTAGGCTTCCCGCGCGTCGCGAGGGTCCGCCATGCGCTTGTAGGAGAACAACGCGGCTGCGACAACCAGGATCCCGGTGCCAGCCCATTTGGCCACCTTGCGCCGCCGTTCCCGCGCAACATCGTCGGCCGTCACGGGGATGAGCACGAGCGGCTTGTCTGTTTCCCGAGGGTTCATTGCTCCTATGATAAAGGAACATGAAATCCGTGCAATTGATTACCGATGGCGCCTGCCTCGGCAACCCTGGGCCCGGCGGTTGGGCCTACATCCTGCGTTTCAACGAGCATGCGCGCGAAATGAGCGGCTCGGAACCGCACACCACTAATAACCGCATGGAACTGACCGCCGTCATCCAGGGTCTGCGCGCCATCAAGGAGCCGTGCCAGGTCGAGGTGATCACGGATTCCGAGTACGTCAAGAACGGCATCACCACCTGGATTCACAACTGGAAGCGCAACGGCTGGAAGACCGCCGCCAAGAAGCCGGTGGTGAACCAAGACCTGTGGATGGATCTGGATCACGAAACCAAGACCCATGACATCCGCTGGACCTGGACCAAAGGCCACGCCGGTCACGAAGACAACAACCGCTGCGATGAGCTCGCGACGGCCGCCGCGCGGGAACAAAAGGCGTAGCGCCCGCTCTCCATTCCGCCACGCTCAGAATATTACCCTAGTAACACTTTCCCGTCCGCGGCCATCCTAACGATGGGAGTTCTATGGTGCGCGGATTCACGCGAACGTGGATCGCGGGCCGATAGAATGGAGGTATGCATAAAACATTTTTACTATTGTTTGTTCTAAGCGTCCCGGTTGCCGCCCAGGCCATCGGCATCGGCATCAAGGCGGGCGTCCCTCTCAACGACGCGTTGACACTCAAACCTTCAAACACGCTGCAATACTTGCAGGACACGCACCGTTATACCGTGGGCCCGTATGTGGAACTCCGCCTGCCGGCGAACTTGGTGATCGAAGTCGACGCACTCTACCGCAGCTACGAATTCCAGCGGGTAATTCCGTTGACCGCCAGGCAATCCGTGAGTTCCTGGGAATTTCCGGTACTCGGCAAGTACAAGTTGTTTGGCGGGCCCATCCAGCCTTACATTGAAGGCGGCGTCTCGTTCTCCCGCCTGTCCGACATCCCCAACATCGCCGAAGTCATTCATCGCAACAACTATGGGGTCGTGATCGGCGGCGGACTCGAACTGCATCTGGGGAAGCTCCGCATCACGCCGGAGGTCCGCTACAACGGATGGGTGTACCGTGGCCTCGAAGGCCCGCTCGGCCAATTGCGATCTAACCGCAATCAGGCGGCGGTCCTGGTAGGCTTCGGCTTCTAAGAAGTCGCGCAAAACGGACTCGCTCGGCCACCGCCCGCCGACTCACCGGCAATAGATTGTTTTTGCACGGGCCATCCGTAGAGGGGGGTTCCGCCGCCATTCACGACTCACCCTATGCGGCGCGCCGCACAGAAAAACAATCTAAGGAGTTTTGTCATATGATGCGATGGCTCAAACCCGCCGGGGCAGCAGTATGCCTACTGGCCTTCTCGTCCGCGCTCGCGGCGCAGGATTACAAGTTCAAAGTAGTTGCCAGCGGCCTTTCCAAACCCACTGGCATTGCCGTTGACGGCGATCTGCTCTACTTCACGGAAGTGCCCCATCCGGGGGTGGGCGGCAGCACGAATGCCGTCAAGAAACTGGATTTGGAAGATGGCGCTATTGCGCCGCTGCACTTCGGCGAGCCGGAACCGGTCAACATTGTGGTGGGCCGCGACGGGACCATCTATTGGGTATGCAAGTCCGCGGGCGTGATCTTGAAACAGGACGAAAACGGAGTAACCACGGCGTTCCTCACGGGGCTCCACAAACCGAGCGGTATCGCCATCAGCAACAAAGGCGTGGTCTATTTCACGGAAGTGCCTACTCCGGGAATTGCCGGCGGGATGAACGGCGTGTTTTCATCCTCTGACGGATCGAATATTCAGACCATCAACATGGGAGAGCCGGAACCCGTGGATGTTGCCGTGGCTCCTAACGGAGACCTCTATTGGACCTGCCGGACGGCCGGCGTCATTCTTGTGCGCACCGCGAAGGATGGCATGATTCGCGTTCTTCTCGCGGGCTTGAACAAGCCGACAGGAATCACCATTGACCATGGGGGACGCAACTTGTACTACACCGAAGTACCGACACCGGGTGTCTCGGGGGCCGATGGCGGGATGAACCGAGTGGTGAAATATGACCTGAAAAGAGCGCAGATGACGCTTATTCACGCGGGCGATCCGGAGCCAACGGATATCGCGGTCGCCGCCAACGGCAACGTGTACTGGACGTGCACCAGCGCGGGCGTCATCGTGGAAGCCCGCCGCGTTCACGGTGCCAGCGGAGACCACGCTTCGGAAAACGACTGAATCCGGCACACTTTGCGGGACCGGGCGCGGCACGGGCCGTTCCCGGTCTTTCCGGTTGCGCAGCCCGTTCCAGCAGCCTGGTTCCAGTAGCTGGTTGCGGTAACTGATTTGCGGTAAATTTGATACTTGCGCTCTCGATTTCTTTTCTCTGCCGCGGTTGTCCTGACGTTCTGCGCCGGGGCACGGGCGCAGGTTTTCGTGGCTGGACTGGCGGGCACAGCCGCGCTCTCCGGGGCGTCGGTCATCCGCGCGGGGCCGCCCTCGGCCGCCAACTACGACCCCAAGGTCGGACTGGCGGCAAACATCGCGGTGGGCTACCACTTCAACGATTGGGTGAGCGCGCAGGCAGGCTACATTTGGAATCGCAATCTCCTCATCACCAGCCAATTGGCGGGAACTTTTTTTTCGCAATCGGAATCCACCCAATCCCAGAGCGCCGCCGCTTTCGACGCCATGCTTTACTTTCGTCCGCGCCGAAGCCGCCTCCGGCCGTATCTATCGTCGGGTCTGGGAGTGGTAAATGTACTGAACGAATACAGAGCTGGGTTGCGCGTTGCGGTAGGCATCGACGTTTCACTGGGCAAGGGCTGGGGTCTGCGCTATAGCTTTAGCGAGATGATATCGGCGAACCCATATGCCGCCGCGCTCGCCCCGCCGGCAGGCGGAAAACTGATGAATTTCCAAAACCTGTTTGGCGTGATGAAAACGTTTTAGAACCGGGTGCGCGGACCGTCAGCGATGATTCCCCCGCCACAGCCTAATGCCCGCAAAACTTCGCATAGGGGCATCCGGGCCAAAAGATGAGCGCGCGCTCCACGCGTTCGGCCACAATGCGCGCGTGGCAAACCGCGCACGGATTGCGCGACTGTAAATCATCGCTGGGAAGCGCGGCGACCGCGGCTTCAAAAATGCACAGTTTCTCTCCCGCGGCCCTGCTTTCCGATAGCACACGGAGCGGCCCTTGCTCTTGTTCCAACTGAATCAGCTTCGAATAGATTCGCGACTGCAGGCGCGAGGATGCAGCTACCGGCGCCCGCGCTTCGACCGCCTGCAGGATGAGCCGCACTTCGCTGCTATCGAAGTCGTCGTGCATCATACCGTTTCCTCCCAACGCGACTTGAACTTGGCTCGCGCGCGCGCCAGTAGCCTCTCCACCGCTTTTTCGGTTCTTCCGGTCGCGGCCGCCATCTCCCGCGCGGTCCGGCCCTCCCAATACCGCCAGCGGAGCGCCGCGGCGTATTCGTAGGGAATCCCGGAAAGGATCTTGGCGGCGCGCTCTTCCTGGCGCCTCTGTTCCAGGTCGGCCTCGGGGTCTACGGAACTGGCGATTAAAGGCGCATCCTCATCCTGCTCTAGGCTTTCCAAAGGAGCTGCCAGGGTTCGCCGGTAGTGATCTTCCACCTTATTCCGCGCGATACTCACGAGCCAGGTCTGCAGCGACGCCTCGCCCGAATAACGGGGCAGACCCCGCCAGGCCGCCACGAACACATCCTGAACAATGTCGTCCACCAAGTCGGCTTTGGGAGTCAGCCTGCGCCAGACGTAGCGGTGCACCGCGTCCGCATGCAGTTCGATCAGCCGCGCCGTGGCCTTACGGTCGCGCTTGAGGACCGCCGCCGCAAGCTCAAGGTCGGCATCGTGAATGCGGGAGATAGACGGAGTCAAGGGGTTCGCTCTACCCCTAATCCGTCGGTAAGGGCTGGCTTGACGGTCAAGGAAGGCAGTGGCGCGGGGCATGAGGGGGACGTAACGGGAAATTGAGGCAGTGTTTTTGACGCGAGGGGAGTTGGGGGAGATGAAGATGGTGGAAAGCACGCACGCCCG
>CAMAVI010000065.1 GCA_945861625.1 Candidatus Sulfopaludibacter sp. SbA3 | reverse complement strand
TTTGCTCTTGCCCATCGCCATACTATCTATGACGTCTGAAACATTTCACCGGTCACATGCTTAGGAGATGTTTCTCGACTTTTACCACGGGCTGCTAATACTGCTTAGTAGCAGAAGGAACGAAACCTAGGGGAACAACCGGATCTCTGAGACCCACAGGACGGGCGATTATGACCTGTGAACCCAAGTGGCGCTACATCGGTCGAGTCAGTGATGGAGTTCAACGTGCGGCGTTGGCTGTGGACGTGGGCCGGGCGGTGCTTTGGTTACCGCCGCGGGAGTTCCCTTTATCGCCATGACGGGATCGAAGTCGGACGCTTTGTGGACCGCGAGGTCTACGGCATCGACGGTGTTTACTTAGGCGAAATGAAGGAATCCGAAGACGGAGAAAGACTGATCACCAGCAACTACAAGACTTCGCGCAGCACGGCCCCCTTCGTGCCGATGGTGGACCGGGCCCAGCAGCGGCCCGCCGATCGCACCGGTTATCCGCTCTATTGCGGTTATCACGACTTCCCGCCGCCGGAGATGGTAAAGGCCGCGAGGTTCCCTATGGACAGTGCCAAGAGAAGGTCACCCCGCGCCGATACAATTCATTAGCATCCGAAGAAAACTGGCCGCGCTATGGAGACACACAGGCGGCCAGAATTTCATCGAGTATGCGCGTCGACTATAGAAGCGGCGCGAACTGCCGGCGGCGAGAGCGGTTACTTGCCCAACTTGATCGCCGTATATGAGCCGTGGGGCTCCATATCGATGTTGTGAACTTTCACCACCATCTTGGTGGCCGGATCCGCTTCCCGCTTGCTGACGAATTCCTTGAAGTCGGGATCGTCGCGTACCGCGGCGACGCGCTTGTCGCGTTCTTCCTTGGAAGGATACCCGCGCACATAGATAAACGTGTTTTCGGCGCTGATGCCCAATTCCGCGTCGCTCTGCTTGGGAATCCAGTAGCCCACATTGGTGATGCCGTGTTTGGCGAAAATGCCGGCCGTCTTGGCGGCGAACGCCTCGGCGAGCGCGTCCCGCTTACCCGGCTGTGCCGTGTAGACGCGCAGTTCATAAAACCCGGGCGCCTTTTTCTCCTGCGCGTAGCCCCACAAAATGCCCGCCACGCCAAACGCAAATCCGAGTCCCGCTAGAATCTTCCACTTCAACATGCGAACTCCTTCTCCAGGCGGATGGACCCACCCAGCTTACTTTGTAATTGTAATCGCCGAGAAGGCGCCGTGCGGCACCAGATCGATATTGTGCGCTTTTAGGACCAACTTGGTTTGCGGATTCTTCTCCGCCTTGGTGACGACGTCGAGAAACTCCTGGTCGTCGTGCGCCGCCGTGAGGCGCTTGTCGCGCTCCTCTTTGGATGGGTAGCCGCGCATATAGATGAATGTGTTCTCGGCGCTGATACCCAACTCGGCATCACTTTGCCGCGGGATCCAATAGCCAACGTTGGTGATGCCGTGCCTCGCGTAGACCGCGGCCGTGCGGCTGGCGAAACGCGCAGCCAATGCATCCCGCTTGCCGGGCTGCGCCGAATAAATACGCAACTCATAAAAGCCGATCGCTTTTTTCTGTTGCGCGTAGCCCCACGTGATGCCAACCACGCCGAAAACGAATCCGAGAGCCGCCAGCGCTTTCCACTTCAGCATAGGGTCTCCTCCACAGGTCAGTATATTAAGATAAGGGACGAAGAGTGAATCGCGGCCTACTCGATGAGCAAGGCCATGTCTTGCAGTCTTCCATGGAGCACCTCGGAAGTTCAGTATTCCACAATAGCCGAGCGACGGTATAATCCAGACTTGTTGTTCCAACAGTGAGGCGACAGAGATATGAATTCGAAGACATCCACCGACAGCGCCGCGTTGTCCCGCCGCGATGTGATGCAGCGTGTGGCCGCCGCCGTGGCCTTGGCCTCCGCGGCCGAGCCATTGCTCGAAGCCCAAGGCGGAGCGGCTTCGCACCACACCACCAAGGAAGATTTCGTCCGCCTGATGACCGAGCTTTCCAACTGGAACCGCTGGGGCAAGGACGACCAGATGGGATCCATCAACCTGATCACGCCTGGCAAACGCAAACAGGCGCTGGCGCTGGTGAAGGAAGGCGTGTCGTACTCAATGGCGCGTAACGCGGAAATGCAGGAAGCGGTGGATAACCCCGCGCCCATCGTGCGCAAGATGACGCGGGTGGGCAGCGCCGCGCCTTCCGCCGGAAGCGGGGGCACCGGCGACACGTTCTTCATTTCCTATCACGGCTACGCGCACACCCACATGGACTCGCTGTGCCACTTCCTGTGGGACGGCAAGATGTACAACGGCTACTCGAAAGAAGAGGTCACCGAGAACGGCGCGGCCAAGAACGCCATCCTCAACTTTAAGAATGGCATCATCACGCGCGGCGTACTGATGGACATGGCGCGCCACAAGGGCGTCGATTTTCTGGAGCCCGGCACCGCAATTTATCCCGAAGACTTGGACGCCTGGGAGAAGAAAGCCAAGGTGAAGGTGCAGGCGGGCGATGTGATGATTGTCCGCACCGGACGCTGGGCGCGGCGCGAGGCGAAGGGGCCTTGGCCCGTCAATACCGGTGGACTCGCCGGCCTCCACGTGAGCTGCGCGAAATGGTTTCACGCGCGCGACATTGCTATCTTAGGCGGGGACGGCGCGCAGGACGTGCTACCTTCCGGCGTTGAAGGCGTGAATCAGCCGGTGCATCTGCTGTCCTTGGTTGCGCTGGGTACGCCGATTTTCGACAATCTGGATCTCGAACTCATCGGCCGCGAAGCCGATAAGCGCAAGCGCTGGGAGTTCCTGGTGACCGCTTCCACCGCGGCCGTGCCGGGGGGGACCGGTTCCGTGCTGAACCCGATTGCGACGTTCTAGTTTCGAAGATTAATCGCGGGCGGTTACTTCCGGCCGCAGGCAGGCGTGTCGAATTGTGCCGGTTACGGAAGAACTTTCATTCTTGTCTCAAAACATCTTTGCATGTCTATTACTCTTTGTCGGTATCGGGCTGGATGTTATCTTGGCCCAAGCTACGGAACCCGCTGCTGTCTTTCGGCCGGCTCTGGAGCGAATCAAGTCCCAGGCGTCAGTCGCGATCTTGCTTCCTTCGAAATTGCCCGCTCAGATCCGCGAAGAGGACGTCAAACTAGTGTAGTGGCGAAGTCCGGAAAGATGGCTACTTCATTTCCCTGTACTCAACTGAGATTGGAACAACGCAACCTATCTGGCAGGATTTGCCGGATTTAAGGGGGTACTCCAGACTTTGCCCGGTGACCCGGTTGCGCTTTCCGGTGGCATTGCGGGGAGGTTTAGCGCGGTTTCCTGTGGAGGCTCATGCGCTCCCGCGAACTTGTGGTGGGAACGGAATGGGTGATATATCACATCCAGATCAGGCTCAGAAGCGTCTCCGATCCGAAGGAACAGCCGAGAATTCTAGTGGAGATTGCGAACTCTAGCGTGGTTGCCCGGCCGTGATCTACTTCCTCGGCACAAACTTCTGAACGCGCTTGCCCTCGCCGGTCTCTGAGATATAGACGTTGTTCTTGGAATCCACGGCGATGGAATGCGCGTTACGGAATTGGCCCGCGCTCTGCCCTTGGTGGCCGAACGAGCCGACTTCCTCGAGCGTATCGCGCTGGAACAGGCGCACCTTCTGGTTGGCCCCATCGACCAGGAACATGATCTTGTGGTCCGTGGTGAAGTCGACATCGAACGCCGTGCCGCCACCCATCGATGTGGCCGCGACAATCTTCTCCTTCACGTAGGTGCCGTCTTTCTTAAAGAGCTGGATGCGGTCGCCGTTGCGGTCGCAGACGTACAACAATCCATCGACGCCCTCCACCACGCAATGCACCGCCGAGGAGAAGAACTTCGACGGCGGGCCCTTGGGATCATGCGCGGGAGCGGGGAACGGCCCCGGTTTTTCTCCGTATGCGCCCCAAAGGCGTTTGAATTTACCGGTCTCGGAATCGAAGACAATCATGCGGCTCGCTCCGCCGTCGCCATCGGCGACGAACAGTTCGTTGGTCTTCAGGTCGACGTACATATCCGCGGGTTGCCGCCCGAATACGTTGGTCAGGTTGTTGTTGAATGCCTGTCCAGCGGGCAGGTTGTCGCCGATCTGCAGCAGGAACTTTCCTTCGTTAGTGAACTTCAAGATGCGGCCGTAGTCCTTGCCCGCGACGCCGCTCACCCACACGTTCCCCTTGCCGTCCACATAGATCCCGTGCTCGGAGGTGAACCACTCATATCCGGCGCCGGGACCGCCCCACGCCCGCACCACCTTGCCGTTGCGGTCGAACTCAATCACGGGAGGCGCGACCACGCAGCACTCCGCCCCCGGCGGATTTGTCCCCGCCATGAGCTGGTCTTTCCCGACGGACTTGGGCCGGTGAATCACGAAGAGATGATCCTGAGCGCCCATGGCGAGTCCACCCACCTGCCCCATGGCCCAATTATTGGGCAGCACGCCCGGCCAGGACGCGTCGATTTGATACGCAGGAACGCCGTTGCCGGCCGCGCAGGCAAATGCGCCGAGGCTCGCCGCCAGAAGGAATGTACGTAAGCTTGGGGAATATTTCATGTTGTTGACCATGGTACGTTGACCACGATATCACGAAGCTTCTGTCTGACGCGCCGCGATTGTGGCGCGGGAGCCGGTCCACTCTTGACACAAGTGAACGCGCACACTACAACTGGGGAATGACAATCGCGATGAATTTCCGAAGAATCGTCAGCGTCAGCATGCTGGCGGCGGCGATGGGAGCGCTCTGGCATGAGAAGACCCTTGCCCAGGGAGAGCCCGCCTCGGGAATGGTGACGGTTTTCGATCATGAAAAGGTGGAGGCGTCCTTCACCAAAGCGGCAGGCAATGGCGGAAACAACCACTTGTGGGGCCGCACCGTCGCCGGCGTCGGCTACGACGTGCACACGCATAGCCGCGACTCCCTGAAGGCCGCCTGCAAGTCTGAAGGATGCAGCCATACCGGAGTGACCGAAGTCATGTACGTAATCAGCGGCGGCGCCACCATCGTCGTCGGCGGCAAGGCCCGGGCCGCGCGCACTGACAAGTTTGGCGGCAAATTCATTCAAGGCGGCCAATCACAGCGCATCAGCAAAGGAGACGTGTTCATCGTGCCTCCGGACACAGTCCATTGGTATACGAATATTGAAGGGCCCTTCCGTTACATCGAGGTGCCGGTTCCGTAAGGCGCATCTGGCCCCTTCTTGTCCATGGCGCATGCGTTTCCTCCGCGCGTCCCGGCACTTCGGCATGGGCCGCAACAGGCCTTCGCGGATCTGTAGTAACTTGGTTTTGTAGCAATGCAGGATTACGAGGAGAAGACAACATCATGAGATTAGTAGTTTTCGGCGTGGCCGCCATGGCGGCATTCTTGGTATCGACTGCCCCGGCGCGCGCTGCCGAGGGTGGCAAGGTGGGTCAGACGTATGTCGAGAACCAGCGCGTGCTGGATAATTTCGACAAACCGAACGGGAATCCGCTGATCCCCGGCGACGGTTACGCCGTGCAGACCAACAAGCGCGTGAAGAACGGCAACATCGAAATCCATGAGAAGGAAACCGATATCTTCCACATTATGGATGGCAGCGCGACCATTATCGTCGGCGGCACCGCGGTCGAACCGAAGCAGACCCGTCCGTTCCAGTTGACCGCCAAGGACATCCAGGGCGGCCAGAGCTATGACCTGAAGAAGGGCGACGTGCTGGTGATCCCCGCCGGAACACCCCACTGGTTCAAGCAGGTGAACGGCTCCATCCATTACCTGACCATCAAGTCGATCAAACCGTAAGTAAGCCACCGTAAATACCCCCGCGGGGCGGATCCATCCATCCGCCCCCAAAGCTGCTCTTGACAGTCCTCTTCATTTCAACTATTATTGAATTGTTGAAATGATATGAGGAAGCCGTCCCCCGAAGAAATCACTCGTTTTGCTGACATGTTGGCGGCCATTGGCGCCGAGCCGCGTCTGCGGATCACCCAACTCCTGCTTGCCGCTCACCCAGATGGTCTGGTGGCCGGCGAGATTCAGCAGGAGATCGGCATCAGCGCGTCTAATCTCTCACACCACCTCGACAAGTTAAAGAACGAAGGTGTGATTGCGGTCAAGCGCGAGGGGAGTTTTCTGCGCTATACGGCGGAGGCAGGCGCGCTCCAGGATCTGCTGGCGTTTCTGTTTTCAGAGTGCTGCACCCGGAACAAGGCGGTTCGTCCCGAAAAGATCATTCAGCTTTGTAAGTAATAGAGGAGACTCATGGACACAAATATCAAGAACATTGTCAAAGAGAAATATGGTCAGGCTGCATTGCGCGTCACCACCGGAGGCAGTTCCTGCTGCGGCGCCTCGGCGGCGCTCGACATTTGCTGCGATCCCATCACCAGTAACCTTTATGACGAAGCGCAGAAGGGCCAGCTTCCGGAGACCGCCGTTCTGGCGTCTCTAGGGTGCGGTAATCCAACCGCGCTCGCGGAATTGAAGCCCGGCGAGACTGTGTTGGATCTCGGCTCGGGCGGCGGCATCGACGTGCTGCTTTCCGCGAAGCGCGTGGGGCCTACCGGCAAAGCCTACGGTCTGGATATGACTGACGAGATGCTGGCCTTGGCTAACGAGAACAAGAACAAGGCCGGCGTGGAAAATGTCGAATTTCTGAAGGGTGAAATCGAGAATATTCCTCTTCCCGATAACTCCGTCGACGTGATCATTTCCAACTGCGTCATAAACCTCAGCGCGAACAAGGACCGCGTTCTTCAGGAAGCCTTTCGTGTACTCAAGCCCGGTGGCCGCTTTGCCGTGTCCGACGTCGTGACCAAAGGCGGCATGCTGCCCGAGATCCGCCAGAGTGTCCTGCTGTGGGTGGGTTGCGTGGCGGGTGCGCTTGCCGAGGACGATTACAAGTCCAAACTCGCAGCTGCCGGCTTTGAACAGATCGATATGGAACCCACTCGCATTTACCGTGTCGATGACGCCCGGACTTTCCTGAAGGATCAAGGCATCGATGTGGACGCCATCGCTCCCGAAGTGGACGGAAAATTCTTCAGCGCGTTTGTGCGCGCCGTGAAGCCGGCCGCGAAATCCTGTTGCGGACCCGCCTGCTGTGCCTGATCGAACCTCGCTTACGCGAAAAATAGCCGCGGAGGGAGTGGGTACTGCGCTGCTCCTCTCCGCGGTCGTCGGGTCGGGAATCATGGGGGAGCGTTTGGCCGGCGGCAACGTTGCCATCGCGCTCCTCGCTAACACGCTGGCCACCGGAGCAACGCTCGTCGCTCTGATTCTCACCTTCGGGCCGCTATCCGGTGCGCACTTCAACCCTGCCGTTACGTTGGCCAGCGCTTGGCGGAAAGGCGTCGCGTGGCGGAGCGTCCCTGGCTACATCGGAGCGCAGGTTGTGGGAGCATTCTCGGGTGTGGCCGCGGCGCATCTCATGTTCGGCGAGCCGTTATTTGCGGCCTCGCGCCACGTTCGTTCCGGCCCGGCTCAGATGTTCAGCGAGTTCATTGCGGCCTTTGGATTGCTCACCGTCATCTGGGGTTGCGTCCGCGCGCGCTCTACTTTCGTTCCTTTCGCCGTCGGCGCATACATTACGGGCGCCTATTGGTTCACCGCATCCACTTCGTTTGCGAATCCGGCGGTGACACTGGCACGCGCGGCAACGGACACGTTCTCCGGCATCCGGCCCACCGACGTTCCTGGTTTCATCGCCGCGCAGTTGATCGGTGCGTTCGCCGCGACGGGGCTCTTCTCCTGGTTCGCGCCTAAGACCCGCGTGCTGATACTCTGCACCGGCAATTCCGCGCGCAGCCAGATGGCGGAAGGTTTGCTGCGGCGCGAAGGCGGGGATGGTTTCGAGGTCTATTCGGCGGGAACCAAGCCCAGCATTGTGCGCCCGGAGGCTATCGCCGTGATGAGCGAGGTGGGGATTGACATTTCCGCTCATCGATCAAAATCTGTCGATGAGTTCCGCGATCTGCCCTTTGATTTCATGATCACGGTTTGCGATAACGCGAAAGAAGCATGCCCGATTTTTCCCGGAGCGGCGCGAAGGCTTCACTGGCCGTTTGAAGATCCGGCCGCCGTCGCAGGTTCGGAAGAAGAGCGCAAGGACGCGTTCCGCGCGGTTCGCGACCAGATTCACGCCCGTTTCAAGGCGTTTCTCCCTACGCTTTCTTGATGGTTAGTTGCACCAATTGAGCTGCCTGGCTTTCGCGATCCAGATCGCGGCAGGTCGCAATGATCGCTTCAAACTGCGCGGCGGGGATGGGGATACCGGGAATGACGCCACGAATGCGCCGAGCTTCTTCGTTGAAGTCCCAAATGAATTCGCGTCCCGTACCCTGTTTCGTATAAACCTTGCCGTCTTTTGTAAAGATGCTGATGCGCGGCCCGAACAGTGTCATCTGATGGGACGGAATAATCGTCACCCGCTTCATCAGTTCCAGCACCTCGGGCGGATCGGGAGTTCCTTCCAGCATGGGGAACCCGCGCTTCACTACTCCATAGGCGGTGTAGTAGCGGGTGCTTCCGGCTTTCACTTCACCGGTGGCCTCTCGGCGCGTAGGAAACGCCGGGCTCGGGTACAGCGTTTCCAGCCAGTTCACTACGGCCTCCACGCGGTCGACATCTTGGTAACGAATGTTGCTTTCTTCGCACAGCTTCGCCGTGACATCAATGTGTGCGATATTGTACCCGGAAATCGAATAGATGCGGTAGAGCGTCTCCAGGAACATCCAGTCCTGGCCCAGGTTGCGCGTGATCTTGTCCAGGCTGGTCTGCGTGTCGCCGGTGAAACTGTAAGTGAGCTGCCCCTTGTTGTTGCCCACGTAGGCGTAGTAGAAACCGGCGTCGCCTTCGAGTGCCGTCTCGCGCCCACGATGTCCCTGCTTGGCAAGCGCGACGGCCAGCATCGCGTTGCGCACGGCGGCGCCCTCGCGCAGAGCGGCGCTTTCGAGATTGCCTCCCGCCAGGTTCACGCACAGCCCGATGGTGTCCGTGATCTGGTCTTCGGTGAAGCGCAGGATCTTCGCGGCGGCGACGGCGCAGCCGAAGATGCCGAATACCGGGCCGGAATGGAAGCCGCGGGCCATGATCGTCGGGATGAAGTCCGCCGCCATGCGCTCCATCACTTCGTAGCCCGCGACAACGCCAGTGAGGAAGTCCTTGCCTGAAGCGCCCACCGTCTCCGCCGCCACGCAGGCGGCCGGAATGATGCCGGTACCGGGATGCGTGAGCATGCGGAACGTGTCCCACTTGCCGCCCGCCAGGGCCATTTCCGAGTTGGCGAACGCGGCACCGCCCTTGGTCGCCCGCGTGCCGTTGACCATGATGGTGGCGCCGTTCCGTACGCCTGCTTCTTCTTCGCTGATGAGGTTGACGGCTTCGCGGCCCGGCTTCATCTGCGAGCCGACCAGCACGGATGCCAACGCCTGTAGCGTGACTCCCTTCGCGCGATCGACGACGGGAGCAGGGAGGTCTTCAAAACGCAGTCCCGCCACCCAGCGCGCCAGTTGACGGCTCAGCGATGGACTACTCTTGGCTTGGGCGAACGCCGGGATCGGCGAAGCTGCCGTCGCGGCCGTGAGCAGAGAGTTCCAGAGAAATCTGCGGCGGTCCATACACACCTCGTATGGACACTATGACATGAAAAGGTGACAACGAAGAGCGAGCTCCTGGAGGCGTCAGGAAGGAGGCGTCAGGAAGGACGTGCTGATTTAGGCAGGTCACCACCGCTGCGCGATGCTACGCACTTGTTGGCTGTCCACACCCAATAATTTTCTTACGATCTGAATACTGGTAGACACATAAGGACTTTCCCATTGGCCCTTTATGTGCTCCTCCATAGGTGACCGATGCTAAACAGAACCAATTACAAGGAGGTTCTTATGAAAAAGGCTCTGACGAAAAAGGCTCTGACAATGATGCTTGCGTTTGGCGTGTCTGCCGGCTTGGCGCTGGCTGATACGGCGGCGAACGAAAGATTCCGAATGAAGACTGGCCGCGATCTTCCATCCGTAGAGAAAGCTCAGAAAGCTGCCGTGGCTGCTTCCCGGGCAGCGGCAACAGTGGTGATTGACACAAGTGGGATGGCCCCAAAGCACAATGAAGCTGAGGAGCGTTTCTTCCTAAAGTACGGTCGCCACACGCCGATCGAGGAGAGGCGATTGGCGGCTCTCCAGCCCGCTGTCACACCTGAATTTCGGGGGATGTTTACGGAAGCGGAGGAACGCCGGCTGAGAAAGACCGGGCAGTATCCGGGCAGGTAATGTTCCTGTTCCGATCCGATGACTAAGGTGACTATCGAAACGCCCTGCTCCGGCGGGGCGTTTCGGCTTGAACAAAAGACATAAATTTGGTGGAGGCGGCGGGAGTTGAACCCGCGTCCGAGAAAGTCAATCGCAAAGAGACTACGTGCGTTTCCGGTTCGGTATTTTTCGACCACCCCATGCGGAACCGGCAAGAGGGGGATGGCTTAGCCTGATTGATCTCGGCTTTGGGCTCCAGACGGAAGCTTTAGGCCTATCCTGCAAAATGACGCTCTCAGAGCCGGTGCAGGCCCTCGACCCCAGAGCGGCAGCTTAATTAATTAAGCTGCGTATGCAAACTGCTGATTGTTGGCAGTTGTTGTTTTCCGATCGTTTTACGGGAGCTCGGAACCCGGCACGACTCCTCACGACGGATGCAATCCCGTCGAATCCGTTGCGCCCCCTTTCCATTTCATTCTACCATTTGATGGTTACAACCCTTCGCTCGATTCACCCATGCCCACGCCCGTCGTTAATCCAGATATCGGAACCGGCACCGAAACCTCCCAAAAGGAGCGCCATGTTCCGCTCTTCCACGTCGTCCTGCTCGACGACGACGACCACACCTATGACTACGTCGTGGAGATGCTGAGCTCGCTGTTCTTCTTGGGGGGCGAGACCGCCTACCGGCACGCTGTCGAAGTCGATCAGACCGGACGCACCATCGTGATCACCTGTGAGCTTCTGCAAGCCGAGTTTGCCCGCGACCAGATTCATGGCTACGGCGCCGATCCGCGCATGCCGCGCTCCAAGGGCTCGATGAGCGCCGTGATTCAGCCCGCGTAGCCACAATTGGGGGACAGAGTGTACTGTCCCGGGTTTCGGGTTTCTATTGCGGTTACTTGCCGCCGCCCAGGTAGTAACCATCGCGCGCGCGGACTTTCATATCCGGCTTCAGGATTTGTACCACGATGTTATGGTACCCGCCTTCTTCCTGGTTATTGGGGATGTACGTCAGCAAGTACTGGCTGTGCAGCTCTTCTCCTAAGTCCGAGATCGCGCGCTCCAGAGTTCTCTGCGTTTTGTAGAAATACTCGCGTCCGCCCGTGTAAGTGGTGTAGACTTCCAGCGGGTTTGACACGAAGATCGCCTTCGCTGCCAGAAAGATCTCTTTAAACACCGGAGCCCAGTTGCCCAACTGCATTTGCGATTGCGTGGTCGGCGTCTCCACGTTCCCATTCGGAAGATGGACCGCGCCCGGCGGACGGTTGTCGTTGATCGTCCGTCCGACCGGAGGCGGCGCCGTGAGCGATGCCATCAGGTGCGAGATGTTGATCGAGTAGATCACGATGTTGGCGAACTCGGCCGCGCTTAACACTTCGCGCGCTTTGAGTTCGCTGCCGTTGTCGCGGGATTCACTAACCAGCAGCAGTACCCGGCGGCGGCTGGCGGGGCGCTTCTTCAATACGGTGATGGCTTCGATGGCGGCGTCGTTCAGGCGGCTGCTGTCGCTTCCCGGCCGGATCTTCTTGAGAGCCTTGCTGATTTCATCCGGATCGGAGGTGAAATCCGTCATCGTCTGAATCCGGTGATCGAAGCTGAAGATGGCGATTTCGCCTTCATCGCCCAGGATCTGATGCTGGATCAGCGAACCCATTTTTTGGATCTGCGGCAGCATCTTCTCCACGCCGGCGTTGGCCTGCACCGCCATCGCCAGGGAGATCGGACGCACCACCATGTCTTCGGTGATCTTCTGCGGCTTGCCGTTGTCGAGTAGGCGGAAGTCTTGCGGCGTCAAGCCATTCACGATGGAGCCGCTACGGTCGGTGACGGTCACCGGCGCCATCACGATGCGGACGTCCTGGCGGAACGTGGGTTGCTCTTGCGCGCCCAGCACACCCGCGAAGAATAGCGCGGTCGAGACTGTCTTTGCCACTTTGCTATGGCTTGCCATGCTCGGTCCTTCCATGCAGCAAATCCACGGCGTGCGGGATAAGCCCCGCCACCGCCTCCAACGACTCTACCGCGCCTTTCGGCGAGCCCGGTAGATTCACAATCAGCACTGGCCCGCGAGTGTACGCGCCCGCCCGCGATAGGGGTGCAAAGCGCGTCTTCTCCAGACTCTTCATTCTTATGATCTCACCGAACCCGTCAATCTTGCGGTCGCTCACCGCGGCAGTCGCCTCTGGTGTGACGTCTCTCAACGCCACACCGGTACCCCCGGTGGTCAGAATCAAATCCACGTTGGTCAATTCCACAAGCAGCGCGGAAATCTTCTCGCGGTCATCGCTAACCACTCTAGTCTCAGTAATTTCCCATCCAAATTCGGTGGCCTTGGCGGCCAGGGCCGGACCGGAGCGGTCCTCGCGCGTACCGGCGACCGTAGAATCGCTGACCGTGACCACGGCGACGCGGATCATTTCCGTTTGAAATCCCCCGATTTGCCGCCCGTCTTGGAAAGAAGATATACGTCCTGAATTTCAATCCCTTTATCCAGCGCCTTGGTCATGTCATAGATCGTAAGCGCCGCCACGGCTGCCGCCGTCAGCGCTTCCATCTCCACGCCGGTTGGACCGGTGATGGTGGCTGTCGCCGTGATGCGCACGCCGCGCGGCTCAACTGTGCAGGTGACGTCGGCATGAGAAAGCATCAATGGGTGGCACATGGGGATCAGATCGGAAGTTTTCTTGGCCGCGCTGATGCCGGCGAAGCGCGCTACCTCCAAAGGATTCCCCTTCGGATTCCGCGGCAACTTCTTCAGCACGCTGGGTTTGATGCGAACGAAAGCGTGCGCCGTGGCGGTGCGCTTGGTGTCCGCTTTGGCGGAGACATCCACCATGCTGGCGCGCCCCTGATTGTCGTAATGGGAAAGCTTCTTCATTTGATGAGCACCCGAATGTCTTCTCCCGCGGTCCACGCTTCGCGGTCTGGGTCGGTCACGATAAATGCGTTGGCGCGGGCCAGCGCGGCTACATCCCCTGAACCCTGGGTCGCCACGATCTCAATGTTCCTGCCGTCCGCGCTCAATTTGGCGGGGAAAAAGCGGGTGAGACCCAGCTTCTGCCGGACCGGTTGCGTCAGGCGGGCGCGCAGCAGCGGGAAGCTGGGATTGGCGACGCCCTGCATCTTCTCTATCGCGATGCGCGCGACGGCCTCGAACGTAATCATTGTTGAGCCCGGATTGCCTGGCAGTCCGAAAAAGAACTTGCCTTGCGCGCGGCCGAAGACCAGAGGCTGGCCGGGTTGAATCGCCACGCGGTCGAAGAAAAACTCCGCTCCCAATCCGCTCAGCACATCTTTGACGATGTCGTACTTGCCCGCGGACACGCCCCCCGACATTAGAAGAAGGTCGGCCTTTAGCCCTTGCTCGACTAACGCCCGCGTGGACTCCATATTGTCGCGGGCGATAGACAGGATTTCCGGTATGCCTCCGGCTCGCCGCACCTGAAACGCAAGAGAAGTCGCGTTGGAGTTGCGAATTTGCGCGGGCGACGGCGTTTCGGAAATGTCCACGATCTCATCGCCGGTCGGTAAGATCGCCACTCGCGGACGGTGGTACACGGCCACGTCGCGGCGGCCCACGGATGCCAGTACCGCCGCCTCCGTAAAGCCGATGCGCTGTCCCGCGTGCAGCACAATCTCATGCGTGCCGGCCTCGGAGCCGCGCGGCGTGAAGTTGTCGCCGGATTTCGCCGAGGCGCGAATATGAACCCGATGGTTATCGCGCGTGGTGTGCTCCACCATCACCACGGCGTCGGCGCCTTCGGGTAAGGGCGCGCCGGTCATGATCTCCACTGTTTCGCCCGGCCCGATCTTACCGGTGAAGATGACTCCCGCTCGCACCTGTCCAATTACTTTGAGTTCGCCTGGGACCTCGGCCGCCCGCACCGCATAGCCGTCGCGCGCCGAGCGATGAAACGGAGGGTAGTCGCGGTCGGCCAGCACTTCCTCGGCCAGGATGCGGCCTTCGGCTTCCGCCAGTGGCAGCGGCCGGACGCCCATGCAGGCTTGCACCTGGCGGCTCACGCAATCCCGTGCCTGCTCTAAACTCAGGGCCATAACTTTATTAGCTTACTGTGTGGCGCTTGACGCTGGTGGCGAGGCCGGTGGTTTCATCCACGCCGATGATGACGGAGTGCAGTTCCGCGCCCCAGCGCGCGGCCTCCATGCGGACAGGCATCTGGGTGAGGAAACGCTCCAGGATGATCTGTTTCTCTACACCGATCACGGAATTGTACGGGCCCGTCATGCCGGCGTCGGTCTGATAGGCTGTTCCCTGCGGCAAAATGCGCGTATCGGCAGTCGGGATATGCGTGTGAGTGCCCACCACGCCGGAAACGCGGCCGTCCAGATGCCAGCCCATGGCGACTTTCTCGCTCGAAACCTCGGCGTGAAAATCCAGGAAGCGCACCTTGACGTGCTTGGGAAGATCGGTCAGGATGCGGTCAGCCTTGCGGAATGGGCAGTCGGTGTGCGGCATATAGACGCGCCCCTGCAGATTGATGACGGCGCAATCGACGCCGTTGCGGGCCTGGACCACCACCACTCCTTTGCCAGGAAGCTCCTCGGCGTAATTTCCGGGCCGGAGCAGGCGAGGATGGGTTGCGAAGTAATCGTAGATCTCGCGCTTATCCCACACGTGATTGCCTGTTGTGAGCACGTCGAGCCCCATGCCGAACAGCTCGTCGGCCAGTTGCGGCGTGATGCCGAAGCCGCCCGCGGCGTTTTCCGCGTTGGCGATGGCCAGGTGAATGTCCTCGGCCGCGACGATATCGCGCAAATGCCGCGCCACCAATGCGCGGCCGGGCGAGGCGAAAATATCACCAATGAATAGAAGATTCGTCAAAATGGGAGCGGGTTTCTAAGGAGCGCACCACTGGGCCGTTTCAACCCCCGTCATTTGACCCCGAACTAAAGGGGGGAACCCTCCGCGCGCCTTAAGGCTTCTCCATGGCGGCTTTCGCCACCGGAGCTTGCTCACCGGCGCGGTATCGAGACAGGTTCCATGACATTGAGCATTGGATCAATTTTGGAAGTCAAAACGGGCTTCGCAGGAACGCTCCTCACTGATGATAGCAGAGGGTATCCGAACCATTCTCGTCCGCGGCGATCAATCCCGAGCTATCAAACCAGGATTCGCTTCAGATCGCGCTTGCCGTGCAGTACGCGTACGATCTCCAGGGGCGTTTCGGGGCGGTATACAACCATGTAAGAGTAAAGCGCGAAGAATAGCACTGGATGCGAAGTCAAGTCTGTGCGGGTGTGCCCTTGCCCGGGGGTAACGGCAAGCTCCGAGAACACCCCATACAATTCCTTTTCCACTCGATCCGCGACAGCGAGGGTTGAGGACTCATACAGATAGCGCCAAATCTGGAACAGGTCGTCCTCCGCCGCCGGGGAGAGGACAAATCCAGCCATCTAGCGAACGGACTGCTGAGCCAGGATGGCGGCCTTCATTTCCTGAAGGCGGGTGCGGGAAACCTCACCGGGAATTCCCTCACCGCGATCCAATTGAGCCAATCCGAGGCTAATCTGGTCGTGCATTGCCCGGGCTTCTTCACTGGCCGGGAATTCGGCCTCGAACCAGGCCGCGAGCGCACGGCGATCCGCTTCGGGCAACGCCTGGATGGCCTGCTTGATGACTTCCACGCTCATATCTAAAACGTAGCCCTATTCGGAGGCTTTCGCAAGGGCAGAGTCTCCTGTTAGGTCTTCCGCCTGCCGGAAAAGCCCGCTATCCTGTGAAATACCATGCCGAAGACGACGCATCACCGGCCGCGCGCCGTTCCACAGGTAATGGTCTCCAGCACCTTCACTGATTTGAAGGATCACCGTGCTGCGCTGATAAAGGCGATCAATGAACACCAACTCCATGCCGCCGCTATGGAGAACGACTCCGCGAAGCTGGTGGACGTAATTGAGTCTTCTCTGAATATGGTGCGCGACAGTGCTGCCTACATCGGATTGATCAGCCTTAAGTACGGTCAAACTCCTGAAGATTTCTCACGCAATCCGGAAGGAGTATCCATCACAGAACTCGAATTCAATGAGGCTTTGCGTCTGAATCGCCCGATCTTGCTCTTTATCATGGGCAAAGATCACCTTGTGAAAGAGGCTGACATTGAACAAGATCCCGCCAAGAAAGCGAAGTTGAATGCGTTTCGTGAGCGCGCCAAGAAAATGCGTTCTGGATCTGACGTGAACCGCGTCTATGCTGTGTTTGAGTCGCTCGCAGAGTTCAAGGATAAAATTGCGCCATCGCTGAGTGGACTGCGCCTTCAATTTGAGCCGGAAGATAGCGCCGACAATGTGCCGGTCACCACCGCCGAGCCCGACACCATACCCACTCCGCCCGCCTTCTACGCCGAGCCTGACTATATCGGTTCCCACCAGTTCGTCGGGCGCGACGCACAGCTCCAGGAGTTGAACGATTGGGCTCTCGCCGCCGACCCCACCAACTTGTTGTTGTACGAAGCCATTGGCGGAAACGGCAAGAGCATGCTCACGTGGGAGTGGACGACCAACCACGCCATGGGCGTCCGCCAGGATTGGGCGGGCCGCTTCTGGTATTCGTTCTACGAGCGAGGGGCGCTCATGGCCGACTTCTGCCGGCGGGCACTCGCCTACATGACGGGCCGTCCGCTGGAGGACTTTGCAAAGAAGAAGACCGTCGAAATGGCCAACGAGCTCCTGGCGCAATGTCACGCCAAACCCTGGCTTCTCATCCTCGATGGATTGGAACGAGTGCTCGTGGCATATCACCGCATAGATGCGGCGGAAGTTCCCGATGAGGAGGCGAATGCGCCCACCGACAAAATCGTCGATCGCAACCCGTGTGACGCCATCCGCGAGGAAGATAACGACCTCCTCCGTTTTCTAGCCGCGGCGAAGCCATCCAAGATTCTGGTCAGCTCGCGGCTCACGCCGCGGGTATTGTTGAATGCCTCTGGCCAGGCCATTAATGGAGTGAAGCGACTGGCGCTGCCCGGGTTGCGCCCGCCGGATGCGGAAAAACTGCTTCGCTCATGCGGCGTGAAGGGTGATTCAGCCGCCATTCAGAGCTACCTCTCAACGAACTGCGACAACCATCCGCTGGTCGTTGGCATCTTGGGTGGCCTGGTCAGCAGCTACCTCCCGGACCGCGGTAACTTCGATGCCTGGGCTGCCGACCTTGAAGGTGGCGCGAAACTCGACCTTGCTGGTCTCGATCTCATCCAGCGGTGGAACCACATTCTGCGCGCCGCGCTGGACGCTCTCGAACCCGCGAGCCGCGCGCTCCTATCTACACTCGCGTTGCTGCCCGAGTCCTTCGACTATCAGACGCTCCGTGCCTTGGACCCGCATGTGCCGCCGGATTCGAAGAAACTAGGTTCCACCATAAGCGACTTAGAGTATCGTGGCCTGTTGCAATACAATCGCGGTTCAAAGCGGTACGATCTGCACCCCGTTGTTCGCGGTGTGGCCTCGGGTTGGACAAAGGCCGATGACAAAGAACGCTACGGCCAGCGCGTGGTGGATTATTTCTCCGCGCTTCCACACGACCCGTATGAGCAAGCGGAGACGCTCGACGATCTTCGGCCAGGTTTGCATGTGATTAGGACCTTGCTCAATCTGGGCCATTTTCAGAAGGCGGCGGACGCATATAGCGGTGACTTGTCGAGGGCGCTCCTGTTCAACGTTGAGGCGAACGCGCAGATTCTCTCGCTGTTGCGCCCTTTCTTTCCCGTTGGATGGAGCGTGCCTCCGATGGGACTGACGAATTCATCTGCTGGCTATCTGGCAAATAACGCTGCCTTGGCTTTGGATAGTAGCGGTTACACTGAGGAAGCTCTTAAGACTTTTGGCGCGATTGTTAGTTCCGGTTTGAAGGAAAACAACTGGGAGCATGCGGGTATCCGGCTCTCCAATATCGGTGTTGCGCTTATTAACGCGAACCGTAACGCCGAAGCGATCCGTGTGAATTCCTTAGCTCTTGACCTCGCCTCGAAGAGTGGAAATGAAGTTAGTTTGTTTTCGACCCGGTTTGATCTTTTTTGCCTTCAGTCACGCTTAGGCCTATACAAGGAAGCCGGCGCGACCTGGGCACTTCTCGATCCTATGGGGCGCGCGTGGCCGCGTGCTATGTATCGCCCGGGTGACGCAGAGGAATCTTATGCGGAATTTCTGTTCCGCTGCGGAACCTTAGAAGAAGGCCACCTTGCGAAGGCTGAAGAGTTGGCGGCAAAAGGCAGGAACCGCCAGACCCTCCGCGAGATTCACTGGTTACGTGGCACATGGCGGCTCGAACGGGGCGAATGGGGATTGGCTGTTGCCAGCTTCAGCGAAGCCGTTCGCATGGCCAGGGATCGAGGCGTTATCGATGCGACGTCAGAGGCTGGCCTGGCCCTCGCTAAACACAATTTGGGCCTGCTGGCCGAACCGAGGCGTGAGGTCGAGCGCCTCATTGGATTGTCCTCTATCGATGACTATCTGGTTGCTCGATTCTGGCTCGCCCTGGGCGACCACAGACGCGCCGTACACCACGCCCTCGCCGCCTACAAATGGGCATGGGCCGATGGGGAGCCTTACGTATTGCGTTGCGATCTCACGAAGGCGGCTGAATTGCTCCACGAACTAAACGTGCCGATTCCCAATCTCCCTCCGTATGACCCAGCGAAATGTGAAAAATTCCCCTGGGAAGACGAAGTGCTCGCCGCGATCGAAAAACTCCGGGAAAAATCACGCCCCATTTAGCACGTCGGCGATCTCGCGGGCTCCGATCGCGCCTTCTTTGATCATCTTCCACTCGACGTCGGTGATGTCAACAGTCGTCGAGCCCGCCCCGGACACGGGCCCGGCGTCCAGAACCAGATCCACGCGCCCGTCCATCACGCCGAAGACTTCGATGCCGCTGGCGCAGGTCGGCTGTCCGGAAAGGTTGGCGCTGGTGGCGATCAGCGGCTGCCCCAGGCGTTCCAGCAGAGCGTTGGCCACCTTGGACTGCGATTGCCGCAGGGCCAGCCGTCCTGTGTTTCCCGTTACTTTGAGCGGAATGCGCGAGGACGCGGGGGCGATGATGGTCAACGGCCCGGGCCAGAAGCGGCGCGCCAATAGATAGAAACGAGCCGAGACCTCGGCGGCTAACTCCTCCGCCATCATCAGATCGCTCACCAGCAGGGGCAGGGAACGCTGCGTCTCGCGGCCCTTGGAGGCGAAAACTCGGCCCACGGCGTGGAGGTTCAAAGGGTCGGCGACGATGGTATACAGAGCGTCGGTCGGAATGGCCACCAGGTCGCCGCGCCTTATCGCCGCGGCCGCGCGCTCGATGGCCATCATGCTGGGCCGCTCGGCGTCGATCTCAATTAAGTCGGTAGCCACGTGAATAGTTTAGCCCAAGTTCGTCACGGGTCCGTTGATTTCCAGTTTTTTTAGGCCTGGGAAGGAGAGCAAGGTCCGTGCGTGCAATGGCGGCTTCTGAAAACAGCGATGTAGTGTAGACCTAGCCTCTTGTAAGCAGATTTGAGTCATGACACGAT
>CAMAVI010000064.1 GCA_945861625.1 Candidatus Sulfopaludibacter sp. SbA3 | reverse complement strand
CCGCAAGTACCCCGTTGGGCGCAAAATCACGGATGAAGAGTTTGCCCATGTCCATCTGAAGCCCGACACATTTCATGGCGAATGGAACTACACGATCCATCCAAGCACAACCGTTAGATGTAAAGGTTATTGATTTACGCTGCCTTAATTCCGTTGACGTGGCAGATCTCGTCGCCGTAGTAGGTGGGAATCGGCAACTCTTTGATCTTCAGCTTGGCCGTCAGTAACTGGATGATGATCTCCGTGTCGAAGTGGAAATCGTTGGAGTTCCGGTCAAACGGGATCCGCGCCAGCGCGGCAGTAGAATAGATCCGGTAGCCGGAATGATATTCGGTGAGGTTCCCTTTGCTGAGCCGGTTCTGCACCCACGTCAGAATGCGGTTGCCGGCGAACTTATAGAGCGGCATGCCGCCCTTCAGCGCGTCTTGCGGCACCATCATGCGTGTGCCGAACACGGCCGACGCCTCGCCCAGCCGCAGCGGTTCCAGAAGTTCCGGAAGGCACTCCGGCGCGTACTGCCCATCGCCATGCACCAGCGCCACGAAGTCGAAACCGTACTTCAACGCATAGTGGTAGCCGAGCTTTTGGTTCCCTCCGTAGCCCTGGTTGATCGGGTTCACCAACACGCGAATGGGGAACGGAACGTCTCCCGTGCGCTGCATGATATGGCCCTGTTCAAAGGTGGCGTCCGAGGAGGCGTCGTCGATGATGAGGATTTCAACCTCATAGGTGTCCGCCAAGGCCGCCGGAATCCGCTGGATGACGCTGCTAATGGTCTTCTCCGCGTCGTAGGCGACGATGAACACCAGAACGCGTGGTTTTTCCCGGCAATCCATTGGAGACAAGGGTGCTTCCTTACAGATCGGCGGGGCCCCGAACCCCCGATAGGCCCCCGCTAACGGGATTTCCCCCGGCTGACGATGGGTTCTTCATGGGTTCGGCTCAGACCGGTTCGGCTCAGACTAATGTTCCCCGCTGGCTTTATCCGCTGCTGGCGGCTGCCGTCGTCTGGGGTTACTGGGTTCCCCGCTTATCCAGCGGCTTCTGGGTGGATGAAACCGGCTCTTACTGGATCACCCATCAGGGTTTCGCCCATGTCTGGGAGCGGCTCCAGATCTATCCCGGTCAATCGATCATCTATATGCATCTCAGTTCGCTGTTTGCCACCAGTGGGCCGCACAAGGAACTTGTGATGCGCATTCCTTCGGTGATCGCGGCTTTGCTCGCGGCGCGGCTGCTGTATCTTTTGACGGAGCGGATCGTCGGCGCGGGCTCCGGATATCTGGCGGTGATTCCCTTCCTGAGCGCGGGCGCGATTGTCGAAACGGCCACCAACGCCCGGCCCTACGCCCTTGGTTCGGCTGTAATCCTCGCCTCTTTCTTGAGCTTGCGCGAATGGACGCACACGGGAACCACGCGGCAATGCCTGATTTACGGCTTCACTTCGTCGCTGGTGGTGTACTTCCATTACTTGTTTGGATTGATATTCCTCGCGCAGGCCCTGTACCTGTTCGCGGCGCATCGCGCGGGGCGCCGTATTCCATGGGCACGCGTATCTATGGTGGCGGCGTTCATCGCTGCCGCGGCCGTGCCGCTGATGTGGCAGATTCTCACCATTGCCAGAATGGCGGGCGCCTGGACGACGCTCAGTCCTCCGGGCATCGGTACGTTCCTGATGCTTTATCCCACGCAGACGATCAGCGTATCACTCGTCGCCTTGTTGCTGTACCGGTTTCTCTATCCCAAGTGGTTCGCGCAGCGGAGTTGGCTGGCCTGGGATGACGCGGTTCTGTTGGGCTTGTGGATGTGTCTTGGTCCGGCGATCATCTTTGCAACCGCGAGAGTGACCGGCTACGCCTTATTCACGCAACGATATTTGATCTACGGCGTGCTTCCCGCTTTCGTCTTGATTGCGTGGGCGCTGCGCCAGGTCAACAATGAGCGCGCCCGCTTCGCCGTCTTAACCGCGCTGTCCCTCAACGCCTTTCTTTATGTTTTCACCTTGGGGGAACCGGACTGGCGGACTCCTTTACAGGCGGTCCAGCAGGTGGTCAGCCCTGACACACCCCTGCTGATCCAAAGTGGATTCACGGAGTCCGCGAACCGCGACCTGCGCGGTGAACCAAAGGGGTCCAGTTACCTTTTCGCCCCTCTGACGCCCTATCCGCTTCAGCATCAGATGATTCCGGTACCATACGCCCTCACGCCAGTCTCCAAGCAGGCCGTGGCACGGCAGATTGAGCAAGAGGCACTGCACCATCGCCGATTCAGCCTGCTGGCGATAGACGGGACGAATGCAGAAGAGGAACTGAGTAACTGGTTCCAGGGAAAGGGCTATCGCTCCACGAAATATCGCATTTCCGGCTTCACGCTGATCACGTACGAAAAACCCGCCTGACTCCCCTCACCGGTCCGGCAAGACCCCGCCGGCCTCTCGCGCCAGCTAACAAGTACTATCAGTCCTGGGGCTGTATCCAGCCACGGCCCAACATTAAAACTTCCGAAAACACTTGTCCGCCAGCACCAAAACATGCTATTAACTCACACATTGGCAGACGAATCCTTGGAAACGCAAGCCAGCCTTCTTGGCCCGAAGCGGACGAAGCGGAGACGGGAGACATCGCGATGAGCACGCCAGCGCTCGCAAGCGCGTCCGCGTCCTCCACGTATACCTGGACCTTCCCGGGCTCGCCGATCCGCGTCAAAATACCGCTGCCAGTCATCGCGCGATTGCGGAGCGAGATCGACGAATATTGCGGACTTTATCCGAATCAGCCCGCCCCGGAACGGGGGGGCGTGCTCATTGGGCGCCTGGAGGGCTCCGGCACACTTCACATCGACGATTACGTCTGGATTTCCGCTGAGCAGCAGGCGAGCGGTGGTATCGCGGAACAATCCCACTTCGATAAGGTTCGCAAAGTGGACCAGGTGCCTGTCGGTTACTTCCGGACCCAGCCCGGAGAAATGTTGCGGCTGCGGGACGACGAAATCGGTTTTTTTAAGCGCCAGTTCCCGCATCCCAATAATGTAGCCCTGTTGGTCAGCACCTCCAGCACTCCGTATAAAGCCGGCTTCTTTTTCTGGATGAAAGAAGACGAGCTCAGCCCGGTCTCGTTTATGGATTTCACCTTGGATGAGGAAGCGGCCGGGCTCCAGGCCGCGGAGTCGGAAGCGCCGCCGGCCAGGAAGCTGGAACAGCCCGCGATCAGGAAAAAAGAAGACGAGCCGGAAATGCTTTCCGAAGCCGCGGCAAGTGAGACCCAGCCCAAGCCCGTGACGCGTCCCTCGTCCAGAGTGGTGGACGATCCGCGTTTTCCGCCGACAACTATCGTAAAAGTGTGGACGCCGGAATCCGGCGTATCCATTGCCGGAAATTATCAACCAGAGCCGTTCGAGCGCAAGACGCCGCCACCGCCGCGGCCTGCTCCCCAGGCCAAGAAACCAGCGAAAGAGGGCAAGGGCGGTCTTTCCGAACGTACCTTGATCGCGGCAATTTTCTTTACCGTGTTGGCTCTGACCGGGATGTACGCCTTCCTGTGGAACGACCAGCCTCCCACGAGGCCAAGCGCATTTCCGCTCCAGCTCAACGTGGAAGCGCGTGGCGACGGCCTTAACATTTTTTGGAATCCACAGAGCGCGGCTATTGTGCAGGCACGGGAAGGCCGCCTGGTGATCGTGGAGGAGCCGGCAAAGACGGAGACAATACGGCTTGACGAAAAGCAGCTGGCGAGCGGTCATTTGTATTACCAGTCGTCCGGAGAGCGCATTCAACTGCAGTTGGAAATTGTGGACCGCGCCGGGAAGGTATCCAAAGAATCTGTTTTCACATTCGCATCCAAGGCCGGCCGCGAGCGCCCGGAGCGGTCCCCGCGCCCGTGACTCGCGTGGGTGCATCGCCCCTGCGCACCCCCCCCCGGTGCGCTTGACTTCCGATTTGCATACAATATCTTTCGGACGTCAAAGTTCGGTATCCGCGTCCCCTGGCTGGAGGTGTTTATGTTTAAGCGTTCGATGGTGCCGGTTTCTTGCCGGCTCACGGGCCTGTTGATTTTGGGCGGCGTGCTCACGCTCAGCGCCCAGCAGCAACCCAGCGCCGCTGCGTCTCCGCAGCGCTCGCTTATCAATCAATATTGCGTCAGCTGCCACAGCGACAAGCTCAAGACCGGCGGTTTGGTGCTGGAAAATCTCAACGTGGATAACGTCGCGCAGAACCCGGAAGTGTGGGAAAAGGTTCTGCACAAACTGAGCGCCCGCTACATGCCGCCTCCTGGATTGCCCAAGCCGGACGAAAAAGGCTACCAGTCGATGGTGACGTATCTGGAAACTTCGCTCGACAAGTGGGCGGCTTCCAAGCCCAATCCCGGGCGCACGGCTTCCATGCGCCGGCTGACGCGGACGGAGTATCACAACGCGATTCGCGATCTGCTGGGCCTCGATATCGACGCCACCCAGATGCTGCCGTCCGATGAAACCAGCTACGGCTTCGATAACACCATGGTCGAAGCCCTCTCGCCCACGCTGCTCGAACGCTATCTGACCGCCGCCCGCAAGATTGCGCGCCTGGCGCTGGGCAGCAAGCCGCGCGGCACTTCGGCGGACACCATCATGATCCCCGGCGACCTCACGCAGGAACGCCATATGGATGAGCTGCCGTTCGGCACCCACGGCGGCACGGCGGTAAATTACATCTTCCCGCAGGACGCCGAATACGAGATTTCTTTAAGGCTGACGCGCGACCGCAATGAGCATATCGAAGGCTTAACCGGACCGACTCCCATCGAACTCATGATCGACAAGGAACACAGGCAGACCTTCGTCCTGCGGCCGAACAAGGTGATCTCCGGAATCCGCAACGCTACCGGCATCCCCTCGGACGAGCTGCTGGACCGCAACCTGCGCATCCGCATTCCGGTCAAAGCGGGTACGCATGAAATCGGCGTGACGTTCCCCCGCGAGGAAGCGTTCCTTCTACTGGAAAACGAGCACCAGCCCTATCAGTCGCACTTTAATATGTACCGCCATCCGCGGGTGCAGCCGGCGCTGGATTCGATCACCGTGGTTGGGCCCTACGATCCGACGGGCGCGGGAGACACGCCCAGCCGCCGCAAGCTTTTCGTGTGCCGTCCGGCGAAGCCCGCCGAAGAAGATGCCTGCGCCAAGAAAGTGCTTTCGGCCTTCGCGCGGCGGGCCTATCGCCGCCCGATTGCCGACGCGGACCTGCAAGTCCCGCTGAAACTGTACCAGGACGGCCGCGAGGCCGGTGGCTTTGATGCCGGCATCGAGCGTGGATTGCGCGCGCTGCTGGTGAGTCCGGAATTCCTGTTCCGCGTGGAAAGGGATCCTGCGGGCGTCCAGCCCAAGACCCCCTACAAGTTGACGGATCTGGATCTGGCTTCGCGTTTGTCTTTCTTCCTGTGGAGCAGCGTTCCCGACGACGAACTTCTGGACCTGGGGATTCGCGGCAAACTGCGGGAGCCCGCCACGCTGGAAAAGCAGGTCAAGCGCATGCTGGCCGACAGCCGCGCGCAGGCCATGGTCACCAGCTTCGCCGATCAATGGCTGTATCTGCGGAATCTCGACGCGATCATTCCTGACGCGCGCGCCTTCCCGGATTACGACGACAACTTGCGGCAATCCATGAAAAAGGAAACCGAGTTGTTCTTCGGCAGCATCATGAGCGAGGACCGCAACGTACTCGATCTGATCAGCGCCAATTATTCGTTCGTCAACGAGCGACTGGCCAAGCACTACGGAATTCCGAAGATCTACGACAGCTATTTCCGGCGCGTGACCTTCGATCCGGCCAGCGGCCGTGGCGGATTGCTGGGGCAGGGAGCGATTCTGACCGTGACCTCGTATCCGGACCGCACCTCGCCGGTGATCCGAGGTAAGTGGATTTTGAGCAATATTGTCGGCTCGCCTCCGCCTCCGCCTCCGCCCAACGTGCCGCCGCTGAAGCCCAATGGCACCACCGGCAAGGTCATGACCATGCGTGAGCGCATGGCCGCCCATCGCGTGAATCAACCCTGCGCCGGCTGCCACCGCCTGATGGATCCGGTGGGCTTCTCGCTGGAGAATTTCGACGCGGTCGGCCGTTACCGGATCAACGATCAGGACAGCAAGATCGATTCGTCCGGCAACCTGCCGGATGGCGTTGCGTTTACCGGCGTAGACGGACTGAAGAAGGCCGTTCTGGCCCGTCCCGAGCTGTTCGTCGGCACGGTGGCCGAGAAGATGCTGATCTACGGCTTGGGCCGCGGGTTGGAGCCCTCCGACGGCACGGTGGTGCGCAAGATCGTCCGCGATGCGCGCGCCGGCAACTTCCGTTTTTCGTCGATTGTCTTAGGAATTGTGAATAGCACTCCCTTTCAGATGAGGAGATCGTCATGAGCAGCACACACATGCATTTGAAATTCGCCGCGCTGGCGATCATAGCGTCCCTGGCGGGCCCGAGCCTGTACGCCGCCAGCCCGGACCTGCGCCTGGTGGACGCGCTGAAGAACTCCGACAAGGCGGCCATCAAGACGCTGCTGCCGCAGCGCATCGACCCGAATACCGCCGATCTGGACGGCGCCACGGCGCTCCACTGGGCGGTCCGCTGGAACCATCTGGAAGCAGCGGAAGCGCTGATCAAGAACGGCGCGAACGTCAAGGCAGCCAACCGCTTTGGCGCGACGCCGCTGTCGCTGGCCTGCACCAACGGCAACGGAGCCCTCGTCGAGCTGCTGCTCAAGGCCGGCGCCGACGCCAACGCGGCGCTGCCCGGAGGAGAGACGGCCCTGATGACGGCGGCGCGCACCGGCGACCTGGCTTCCGTGAAATCGCTGCTCAGCCACGGCGCTGACCTCAACTTCAAGGAAGCGCGTAAAAAACAGACGGCTCTCATGTGGGCGGCCGCGGAGGGGAATACGGAAGTTGTTGCCGAACTGATCGAGCGTGGCGCCGATATCCACGCCCAGACCACCGGCGCTTTCACGCCCATGCTGTTTGCCGTGCGCGAAGGCCGGATGGGCGCGGTCAAGGCGCTGCTTGCCGCGGGAGCCAGCGTCAACGAAAAGTGGATGGGTGGCCGCGGAACTAGTGTGCGCGGCATGAACGCCATGGTCCTGGCGGCAGCCAACGCCCATTACGAACTGGCGTCCTTCATGCTGGATAACGGCGCTGATCCGAATGCATCGGACCAGGGCTGGACCGCGTTGCACGAAGTCACCTGGGTGCGGCGGCCGGGGGGCGGCGATAACGAACCGGCTCCGGACGGCTCCGGCGCCATGACCAGCCTCGATTTTGTGCGCAAGCTAAAAGCCAAGGGAGCCAACCTGAATGCACGCATGACCCGGGCGGGAATCCCCGGCGGGCACACTGGACGCACGCTGGTCAACATGATCGGCGCGACGCCGTTCTTCATGGCGGCCCGCGGCGCCGACGCACCGTTGATGCGCCTGCTGATCGAGCTCGGCGCGGATCCGCTGATCGCCAACGCCGATAATACGCAGCCTTTGCAGGTGGCGGCGGGAATCGGCACCCTGTTTGCCGGAGAAGATCCGGGTACGGAAAACGAAGTGATTGACGCGATCAAGGTATGCCTGGAGCACGGCGCGAACATCGATGCGGTGGACAACAAAGGCGAGACTGCCATGCATGGCGCGGCCTACAAGCAAGCACCGTCGGTTGCCAAGTTCCTGGCCGAAAACGGCGCCAAGATTGGCATCTGGAACCAGAAGAACAAGACCGGATGGACGCCGCTGCGTATTGCGGAAGGCGTGGTTGTGGGGACCAACCTGAAGAGGTCGCCTGCTACGGCGGATGTGCTCCGCGAAGTGATGACGAAAGCCGGTGTCTCGACGGTGGTCGAAGAAGATATCGAACGTGCTGGGCATTCCGCTAAGTAAAAACTGAATCCCGATTGCGCCGGGGACGACCGGCGCGTTAGCATTATCTCTTGGGTCCGGTGGCGTTGGGCCACCGGACCCTTTATAGTCTTTACACGAAGGAAGAACTTATCATGGCGTACAATATCCTGCTCATGGGCGCGTCTTACGGCTCGCTGCTCGCCTCCAAAATGCTGTTTGGCGGCCACAAGATCCATCTGGTCTGCCTGCCGGCCGAAGCCGACCTGATCAACGCGGAGGGCTTCCGCGTGCGCATGCCCATCCGCGGGCGCAAAGACCCGGTTGTGCTCGATTCGCGCCAACTGCCCGGCAAGGTGACCGCCGGAGGCGCCGCCGGTGTCAATCCCAGCGACTACGACTTGGTCGGGCTATGCATGCAGGAACCGCAATACCGCGTACCGGGCGTGCGCGATCTCTTGGACGCCGTGGCGAAATCGCGCGTCCCCTGCATGTCCATCATGAACATGCCGCCGCTGGCTTACATGAAGCGCATCCCGGGTCTGGACCACGACGCCCTGCGTGCGGCCTACACCGATCCCACCGTGTGGGACAATTTCGACCCCAAGTGCATCACGCTCAATAGCCCGGACCCGCAAGCGATCCGCCCGCCGGACGAACCCGCTAATGTGCTGATGGTCACGCTGCCGACCAACTTCAAATGCGCCAAGTTCGAGGATGACAAACACACGGCGATTCTCCGCCAGCTGGAAGCCGACATCGACGCCGCGCGCTTCACTACGCCCGAAGGCCCCATCGAACTGCCCGTGAAGTTGCGGATTCACGATTCAATCTTCGTGCCGCTGGCCAAGTGGGCCATGCTGTGCGCCGGGAACTACCGCTGCATTTTGCCGGACGGCATGCGCACCGCGCAGGAAGCGGTCCACAGCGATATCGAGACCTCGCGCTCGATCTACAATTTCGTCAACGATCTGTGCGTGAAAATCGGCGCCGACGAGAACGACCTGGTCCCGTTTGAAAAGTACGCCGCGGCCGCCCAGTCGCTGGTACGCCCGGCTTCGGCCGCCCGCGCGCTCACCAACGGCGTGCCGTACATCGAACGCGCCGATAAGCTGGTGCAACTGATCGCCCGCCAGAAGGGCCTGAGCCATCCGGTGCTCGATCAGATCGTCGCGCTGGTGGATTCGCGCCTGGAAGCCAACCGCCAGAAGGCCGCGAAAGCTTAAGGCGGACGAGGGCGTAAGGGCGTGCGGTTCTCTCCCGTTGGCCTCACGATACTGGCTGTGGCCGTCTTCGCCGTCCCAACGTTCGCCAAGGACGACCCCGGCTGCGAAGTACCCAAGCTGGTTTCGACTGGCGGTCCGCGCCCGCGGAATCCGCGGACGCTGGCCATTCGCTGGACCGGCTATTCGAACTTCGAGCTGGTCTACAAAAACCAGATCCTGCTGCTTGACGCCTTCATCGATCGCGGTAACACGTATCCGCCGCTCGGCTTCAAGGCCGCCGATATCCTGAAGGCCGATGCGATTCTCATCGGTCACGGGCACTTCGACCACATGACGGACGCGGCGTCAGTGGCCAAGAAGACCGGAGCCGTGGTCGTCGGCGCGCCGCTTACGGCGGAGAAGCTCCGTTCGCAAGGGCTCGACGAGAAGCAGATTAAGAGCGTGACCGGCAAAGGCGGCGAGACCATGAAGTTCGGTGCCATCGAAGTCGAGCCCATCCTGGGCCGCCACGGCCAGCCTCCGCAAAACGTGACGACCGCGTTCGGTCAGGCTCTACGATCCGTCGCCACGCCGTACACGCCGGAGCAAGTGGCCGAAGCGCGCGAGGTCCGCGCGCGGGGAACTTCCGATCCGCGCATCGTGGCCGAAGGGACCATCGCGTATCTGATCACGCTCGATAACGGCTTCCGCATCCTGTACCGCGACAGCGGCGGCGCCGTCACCGACTACGAAAAAGCCGTGATGCAGAAGGTGGGCCGCGTGGACCTGGGATTGATTGCAGTCGCCGCGGACGGTTTGCAGACGCTCACCACCAAGCGCGCGCTCGAGCACCTCGGCACTTACAAGCCCAGGATCTGGATCCCCGCGCACCACGACGCCGACCTGAACGGCATGTGGCGTCCCATCGAGCCGGTCTTTCAGGCTCTGAAAGAACAGGACCCCAGCCTCATCACCTTCTCCCGGCAGTACCGCGAGCCGGTTTGCATCGACACGCGCAGCAACCTCCAGCGCCAGCCAAAAGGCCGCTAACGTTACCGCGTGCCTTCAACCTTCTTCACGTCGTAGCCGGCGCGAAGCGCGGCGTTCATCGCGGAAGCGTGCGCCGCGGTGCAGGGTTTGCCGTCGTTGATCTGGCAGGTCAGCGTCCCGTCCGGGGCGGCCAACGCCAGGTTCTTGATATTGCTCTTTGTATTGTTGATGGCGGCCTGAACATCCTTGATGTCTTGCGCGGAGCACGGCTTTCCAGCCGGAGTCAGGCACCGCAGCCGGCCGTCGGCCTCCGCGACGATGTTATTAGTGATATTCGATTTCGATTTGACAATGGTGCCCTGCGCGGGAACCTGGGCGAACACCGCTGCTGCCGCGAACACGGCGGCTGCTGCGAATACGATCAGAGCGAGTTGACGAAGCATGACTTTCCTTTCTGGAGCTATCCAGAGCTATCCAGAGCTATCCAGATACGTATCGGTGCTTCGCCCGATTATGATTAGTGGCCTTACTTTTTAGTGGCTCTACTTGGCCGTCGGTCCCGAGCCGAGGTTATCCGCTTTCACCAGTTGCAGCGGGAACCCGTCCGGATCGAGAACATGGAACCCGAAGCCGTGTTCCTGGTCAATCGGCGTCGCCCCGCGCGACTTCAGTTCCGCGGCCACCCAAGCCTTGTTGAAGTTGTCCATGCCGATGGCGATGTGGTCCACCTTCGCCGCCGGCGTGCCCGGACGCAGCACCAGATAGCTCTTGCCGAACATCACCTGGTTGTTGCCGTCGCGCTTCAGAATTTTACAACAGAATTTTACAACCCAGCACGCGCTGGTAGAACTCATTCGATTTTTCCAGATTGCTCACCTGCACGGAGATGTGATTGACGCTGCTCACGGTGAACGGGGCCGCCTGTGCGGTTCCGGCGCCCGGCGCCCGCCGCCAGCAACGCCAGCCCCCGCACCAGGTCGCGGCGCGACATGCCGCCCTTCTCGTAGCTCGCCAACAGCTTGGAAATTGTGTCGGTCATGGAATTCGCTCCTTTTGAGTCAGTGTAACTCCCCATCTACTCCCTGTTGCGCGCTCCCGCGCCGCCGCTTCTGATATCATCACTTACGAATGCGAAACCGAGGAGAAGTCCATGCGTAAACTCGTCATTTTCCCCCTTCTGGCACTCGGCGCCGCCACCTTGGCTCACGCCCAGATCACCAGCAACCCGCTGCCCGAGCCCATCGTCAAGAAGGGGCTTGCCGTCGAAGTCAAGGATGTCGTCCGCCTGCCCGATACGCGCGAGGCGCGTCCCGCCGATCAGGACGTCTCGCCCCCCAGTTGGGCGCGCGTGAGCTATATGAAAGATGCCCCCGACGGACGCCGCTTCGCCAATGATTCGCGCGGGTTCCTGTATATCATTGATTCGAACAACCAGGATTCGAGCAACCAGCCGCGTCTCTACGCCAACGTCGGCGCAGCCTTCCCCAATGCCAACTACAAGCGCCTGGAGAGCGGCTTCATCGGCTTCGCCTTCCATCCCGAATTCGCCAGGAACGGGCTCTTTTACTCGATCCACAGCGAGTACGTCCGGGAGAACTCCAGAAAGCCGGATTTCATTCCCATCGGTTACGCTCTGAAAGACGTCACCTATCACAACGTCATCACCGAGTGGCATGCCACCAACCCCGCCGCCAGCACGTTCGAAGGCACGCGGCGCGAGCTGCTGCGCGCGGCGCACATCGTCGAGAACCTCACGCACCCCATGGGCGCGGTGGAATTCAATCCCTTCGCCAAGCCCGGCGATGCCGACTACGGCCTGCTCTACACCAGCGGCAGCGATTTCGGATTCTCCAACGGCGGCGGGCCGCAATCCAGCAACCCTCCGCAGACGCAGCGCACGGATTCGATCATCGGCGCCATCCTGCGCATCGATCCGCGCAGCCCCTCCGTCTCGCACGGGCAGAAGGGCCTGGGCGACTACAGCATCCCCATGGCCAACAAGTTCGCCTCCGACGGCAACCCCGCTACGCTGGGCGAGATCTATGCCTACGGCTTCCGTAACGCGCACCGGCTCTCCTGGGACACCGACGGTACTATGTTCGCTTCCGACATCGGCATGGACAACATCGAAGAGATCAACATCGTCCACAACGGCGGCAACTATGGCTGGATGAAGCGCGAAGGCTTATTCGTGAACGGGCGTTCGGTGGGCGGCGCGCTGAAGGAACTGTATCCGCAGCCCGCCGAGATTCTGGACGGCAAGAACAAGGATGAGTTCCTCTACCCGGTGGCGATCTACGATCATGACGAGGGCCGCTCGGTCACCGATGGTTTTGCCTATCACGGCAAGATCGCTGCGCTGAATGGCAAGTTCATCTTCGGCGATATCCAGCGCGGGCGCATTTTCGCCGCCGACCTCGCCGCGCTCAAGAAGGCCGACGACGGCATTCCGCGCACGGTCGCGCCAATCGAGGAAGTCCAGCTCTACGTCCGCGATGCCGGCGGCAAGCGCGTCGACGTCTCGTTCACCGATCTGATCGAGAAGACCATGGGCGGCAAGCCCCCGCGCGCCGACCTGCACATCAGCCGCGGCCGCGACGGTGAAATCTTCATCCACTCCCGCCAGGACGGCATGATCCGCGCGTTGGTGCCGGATAGCGGCGGGGCGACTACAGCGAAGAAGTAAGAGGTTTCAGTCATGAAATATCGCGTTTCGGCACTGCTGTTTGTTTCGGCGGTCGCGGGCCTCGCCCAGTACCGCATGCCTCCCATTCCGGCGGACAAACTCACGCCGGAACAGAAGAAAGCGCTGGAATTGGTGCAACGGCCTCCGCGCCCGCCGGTCGGCACCACCGGGCCGTTCATCCCGCTGCTGCGCAGCCCGGAGCTAATGAATCGTCTGCAGGAGACCGGCGCGTTTCTGCGCTTCCAGAGCTCGCTTCCGCAGAAGCTGGTGAACATGATCGCGCTGCTGACGGCGCGCTACTATACGCAGCAGTACGAGTGGGACGGCAACTATCCGATGTCCATCAAGAACGGTCTTGCGCCCGCTATTGCCGACGCGATCGGCGATGGACGCCGTCCGGCGAGCATGGACGCCGACGAAGAAATGCTCTACAACTTCGTCACTGAGTTATTGCAGAACAAGAGCATCAGTGACACCAGCTACGAGCGCATGGTTTCCAAGTTCGGCGAAAAAGGAGCCGTCGAAGCCGCCGCTACCGTCGGCTATTACTCGACGCTCGCGGGAATCATGAACATGGCCCGCTCACCAAGGCAGCCGGACAGCAAAGCGCCCCAGCTCGCGCCGCTCCCGCACTAATTACTGCTTCGCGAACTTCTGCACCGTACCGTTGAGCTGCGCGAGATAAATATCGCCCGACGGGTGCACGCCGATGCCGCCGTGCGCGCCCGCGCCTTCCGGTAACCTGCCGATCACGCTGCCGTCCGGGTTCCGCAGCACGCTGCCGGTCCAGATCTTCTGGTCCTTGGTGATGGCGATGGCCGAATACCGTCCCGTGCCCGTCCACTCCTGCAGGAACTTGCCGTTGGCGTCGAAGACTTCGATACGCTGGGCCTCCCTGTCGCTCACGTAAACTTTCCCCTGTGCGTCCACCTGTACGTTGTGCACGAGCGTGAACTCGCCCGGACCTTTGCCGCGCTTGCCGAACTCCAGCAGAAACTTTCCGTCCTTGGAGAACTTCACCACGCGCGCGCCGCCGTAGCCGTCGCTGATGTAGAAGTCGCCGTTAGGCGCGAAGCCCACATCCGTCGGCAGGTTGAAGTGCTTGGCATCGGCGCCCGCGACGCCCTTCGTGCCGAGCTGCAGCAGAATCTTTCCTTGCTGATTCAGCTTGTAGACCATGTGGCCCGGCGCGTCCACCAGCCAGATGTTCTGCTCCGGGTCCACGCGCACCGTATGCGCGCCGCAGGAATCGCAACCCGCCGGACCGTAGACCGCCGTGAACGCGGAAGTCGCCGGCGTGCGATCCTTTTCGGGAACGGCGATGACTTTGCCTTCGCTGAATTTCACCCAGTCCAGGGTGCGGACAAACTTTCCGTTGGGCTCGAACTCCATCAGAGGATACGCGCCGCGATGCAGCACCAGGATGTTGCCGTTGGGATGCACGGCCACCGAGGACACCTGAATGAAATTCCATGGCCCGGCATCGAAGCCCGCGGCGCTCTTGGCTTCGAGCGGCCACTTCTCCAGTTTGTAACCCAGTACCTTCGAATCCAGGCCGGAATTCGGCCCACCGCGGCCTTTATCTTGTGCCAACAAACAAACCGTGATCAGGACCAAAGCAATGCTTGTCTTCTTGAAGATCGACATAAAGACTCCTTTAAGGTTCCACCGAAAACGCGATCAGTACATTTCCCGGCAGACCGCCGCGCGAGGGGTATCCGGAAAGCGCGTATACCATTCCGTTCGCCACCACCGGCCCCGCCACGTCGATTGCGCCGCCATGGCCAGGGACGCCGTTCACGGTCTTGAACTCTTGCGCGGTGTCGAAATCCCAGATGATCTTGCCGTCGCCGGTGGCATAGGCGCGCAGATGGCCGTCCTCCGCGCCTAAAAACACGGCACCGGGAATTCCGGTCACCGCCGCGGATTGCGCCGGACTGCAATTAGATTTCCCGCCGCATCCGGGAGGCGCCGTCTGCCACATACGCTCGCCGTTATCCGCGCGGAAGGCGAACATACCGCCGCCCTTGGTGGGGTCGAGTTTGTACTCGCGGTTGCCCGTACCCTCGACCATCTTGACTTGAAAGTCGATGTCGGAGAGAGCCGCGTAAAGATTCCGCCCGTCTGCCGCCACGCCCCATTGGATACCGCCCACGGTGCCGCCCTTGCCGGCGCGCGCCTGCCACAGCATGGCGCCCTTGCGGTCGGGATCGAGGCCGTACGCCATCCCGGATTTCTGCCCCAGCAGCAGCACCCGCTTGCCGGTGGCGAGCGTCATCAGAACCGGAGACGCGGCGAAATCGAAATCCGGGCCGTCGGAATCAGGGCAGTTTTTGTGGCCCTGCAGATAGCACGCGCCGTTCCAGGAATCCCTGGCGGTGAGCTGCTTGGACCACAGAATTTCGCCCGACGATATGCGCAGCGCCACCACGGCGTCGCTCAGCGCGGTGGGCGGATCGGAGTAATTGTCTCCCGTGGTCACGTACAGCGTGTCGCGATCCGGATCGAGCGTCGGAGCCGTCCAAATCCCGGCACCCGACGGGCCCATCACCTCCGCGCCGCGCTTGGTTTTCTTCTGCGCCTTGGCCGCCTGGTCGATCATGTAGCGTTTCCAGATCACTTTTCCCGTGGCCGCGTCGAGCGCTGTTTCGCTCCCGCGGAACGTGCAGCACACAAAGCCGGGCGATACCGCCAGCGCTTCTTCGATCGATGACACGCCGACGTACAAGCGACCGTTGTGAAACACCGGCGTGGCCGTGACTTTGCCGGCCGGGTGTTCTTCGGGCCGCATGGCCCACAGTTGCTTGCCGGATTCCCCGTCGAAGGCGTAAACAAAGCCGGTGGAATCCCCGAAAAACAGCGCCGGTTTCCCGCCGATTTCGGCCACGGTAATGCCGGAACGTACTTCGGCGTTGACCAGCGCGCTCCAGTGCGTGCAGCCGGTGGAGGCGTCGAGCGAATAAATGGTGCCATCCTGGCTGCCCACGAATATGCGGCCGCGGTAGACGGCCGGCTGCGCCCGCAACAGCGTGGTGTCGGGGAAAGCGAATACCCATTTTGGCTTAAGCTTCGGCACGTCGGCCGCGCTGAGCCTGGCATCCTGCGCCGCCTGGAACCGCGTGTTGCCCAGGCCCGGGCTCCAACCCGACCAGCCCGGAGTGTTCTGCCACGCGCCGCCAGAGGGACCGCCCGCGGGACACGGATTGCTCAGCCGCTCGCGCTGCGATTCCAGCGTCACCGGCTTGCCCAGCCAGTTGGCCACCAGTTGCCGCTCGCCTGCCGAGAGCGGTTTGGCCTGCTGCATCATGGCCCCGCTTTCGAGCGTGCGCAGGATCGCGTTCGGCGACCGCGTCTTCAGGATCGCGATCTGCGGAATGCGCGCGGCGGCGTCACCGGAGGCCTGGTGGCAAGTGGCGCAGTGTTTTTGAAACACGGCCGCCGCGTACGGATCGTCGGCGGCAAAGGCAAAGGCGGAAGCGATCAGCAGCAGGCAGCTCAGTTTCATTGCGGTTCAGTCTCCGGCACCCGGTTGGCCCTGGAGGGCAGTATATCGCCTTGCGCGCTGCCTTGCGCCGGTGAACACCCGCTACTCGCTCGCGGGCGGCTTACGCTTGCCGATCCCGCGCGCTTCCAGCCAGTCCCGGCTGGCATGAATCAGCGGGTGATTCACTTCGAGCATGATCAATCCGGCCAGAATCAACGGGATGCCCGGAATAATGGGCAGCACCAGGCCCGGCAGACCAATCGCGATCAAGCCGACTCCACATATTTTTCGGACTGCCGGTGTCATCGAGCACCCCCCTAGGCCATCATCGTAGAATGTTGCATGGATTGGGAAACCATCCGCGCTGAGTTTCCCGCGCTCGCTCACTGGACGTACCTGAACACGGCTACGTTCGGCCAGATTCCGCGCTGCGCCACCGACGCCGTCGCGCGCCACTGGGCCCATCGCGACGAAACCGCGTGCGGCGATTTTCTCAATTGGTTCGATGACGCCGACCGCCTGCGCGGTTCGCTGGCGCGCCTGATCCACGCCACCAGCGACGACATTGCCTTTGTTCCTTCCGCCGCGCACGCGCTCTCGGTTATCGTCGTCGGTCTTGGGCTTCATGACGCGCCCGAGGACGCCAACGTCGTGACCTTGCAGGGCGACTTTCCGAATCAACTCTACTTGCCCAAGCTGCGGGAGGTCCCCTGGCAAGATTTCTATCAGGCGATTGACGCGAACACCAAACTGATCGCCATCAGCGAAGTCAACTATGCCACCGGTTTCCGGCCGCCGCTTGCCGAGATCTCGCGTTTCGTCGCCGCGATTCCGGAGTCGCGCCGCCCCGTCCTGTATGTAGACGGTACGCAGAGCGTGGGCGCTCTTCAATTTGACGTCCAGGCCACCCCTGTCGATGTTTACGCCGTCCACGGCTACAAGTGGTTGATCTCCCCCAACGGCGCCGGATTCTTTTACATCGCCCCGCAGCTCCGGGCGCGCATTCGTCCCACGGTGGTCGGTTGGCGCAGCCATCACGATTGGCGTAACGTGGATCGCCTCCATCACGGCACGCCCGTGTTTAAGGATTCGGCGGAAAAGTACGAGGGCGGCTTCCTGCCCGTCGCGCTGCTCTACGCCATGGAAGCTTCCGTCAGTCTGATTCTTTCCATTGGCCCCCCCGAAATCGAGCGCCGCGTGCTGGGTCTGGCCGGGGATCTCCGCGCGCGGCTCAGCCGTTTGGGCGCGTCACTGGATCAGGAGAACACGAATTCCCAGATTGTGACCGCGAGCTTCCCGGGCGCCAACGCCACGGAGCTTGCCCAGGAACTCAAGCGGCGCCGCGTGCTGGTTTCGGCCCGGCATGGCCGCCTGCGCGTCTCGCCGCATTTCTATAATAACGAAGAGGACCTCGCACGCTTTGAAAGCGAGCTGAAGTCCATCCTGTGACCGGCGTTCCCCAACGCCCTCTTTTTTGGCCTAGAATAGATAGTTCCGCTTGGAAAACTTGAGGAGACCCCTATGAAATCGTTCCTGACCTTGTCCCTGGCTCTGGTGGTGCTCGCCACCGCGCCCGCGTTTGCGCAGCGCAAAGCGACCATCGAAAACGTACCCGAGATCAAATACACTTCGATCCCCAACTTCTTGAAAGTGCCCGCGGGCGAGTATCTCGGCGAATCGATCGCGGTGGCGACCAATTCCAAGGGACACGTCTTCGTTTATCATCGCAGCGCGAATACGCGCTTGTTCGAATTCGATCAGGATGGAAACTTCCTTAAGGAAATCGGCGCCGGCTACTACGGCTTCGAATTCGCCCACTCGGTGCGCGTGGATAAAGACGACAACATTTGGACCGTCGATGAGGGCACCAACATGGTCACCAAGTTCAGCCCCGAGGGAAAGGTGTTGATGGTGCTCGGCCGCAGGCCACCGGCGATTCTGGGCGCAGTGCCGTTCCCGGCTGGTCCCAATAAGCCGGCGGAGAAATATATTTTCTGCCGGCCGTCGGATGTGGGCTGGGACCCGCAGGGCAACATTTTCGTCTCCGACGGCTATTGCAACAACCGGGTTGTGAAGTATGACAAGAACGGCCGTTTTCTCGCGCAAGCGGGCAGCGAGAAAGCGGGCAAAGCCCTGGGCGAATTCGAACTGCCGCACGGTTTGCAGGTGGACGCGAAAGGGAACGTCTGGGTCGCGGACCGTTCCAACTTCCGCTACCAGGTGCTCGACAACAACCTCAAGCCGATTCGTGAAATCACCAACCTCGGCGTCGGCTGGACGCTGTGCATCTCGCCCGGCCCCAAACAGTTTGCGTTCCTTTCGAATTCCAACCCCAACGGCAACATGCCGGGAACCTGGGACATCACGGGTGAAATTTACAAGTTGGATGTGGACAGCGGCCAGGTGCTCGGCAAGTTCGGGCGTCCGGGTAAGCTCCCCCCCTACTTCCAGGTGGTGCACATGATGGATTGCCGCAATCCCAATGAAATCATCGCGGGCGAGATCGAATCCTGGCGCGTCCAGAAGTTGATTTTGCAGAAGTAGCTAGGCAGCCAGACCGAGGAGAAAACCCATGAAGAAACCTATGATGCAAACCCTGCTGGCCGCGGCCTTGTTGGCGGCCGCCTACGTTCCAGCGCAGGCGCAGGAAATCCGCTTCGATTCCGCTGCCAACGCCCTCCAGCTTCCCGCCAATATCTACCTGGGCGAAGTCGCCGGCGTGGCCACGAACTCCAAGGGCGATGTTTTTGTCTACACCCGCACCGGCCATCCGACGATCACCATCGGCACCGCGCGGCCTTTCGCGCATGGCGGCTCGCGCCTGTTCCAGTTCGATAAGACCGGCAAGTACGTCCGCGAGATCGGCAAGGACACCTACGGCTTCATGTTCGCCGCCCAGGTCCGCGTCGATCCCCAGGACAACATCTGGGTGGTGGACCAACAGACCACTATGGTCATGAAGTTCGATCCCCAGGGCCGCGTGGCCATGCTGCTGGGCCGCAAAGCCGAGAACGTCGCCGTTCCGGTGCGTCCCATCGACGCCGGGGACGGAGCGGGAAGGCCCACGGACTTGTTCAATCGTCCGACGGATGTGGCTTGGGATGCCGCCGGCAACATCTTTGTGGCGGACGGTCTGGGCAACTCCCGCATCGCCAAGTTCGACAAAGATGGCAAATTCGTCAAGTCCTGGGGTAAGAAGGGTACGGGGAACGGCGAGTTCGGCAACGTGCACAGCATCGCGGTCGACGCGCAGGGCAACGTTTACGCCGGCGACACCGTCAACAAGCGCATCCAGGTATTCGACAACAGCGGGACCTACAAGTCCACCATCACTGGCGTAGGCAACGCCGAGGCCATGTGCATGACCAAGGGATCGAACCAGGTTCTGTTTGTCTCCAATACCAATCCGACGACCGACATTGACCGCGACGGCGAAATCTACAAGATCAAGCTGGACGGAACCGTCCTCGGCAAGTTTGGCAAGGCCGGCAAGCTGCCCAAGGAGTTTGGCACAGTCAATGCCATCGCCTGCCCCAGCGAAACCAGTTTGTACGTCGGCGAGGTCGGCAACCTGCGCGTGCAGAAGCTCACGCTGCACTAGAGCTGGCGGGCCCTAGCCGGGCGGCGACGGCCCCCCGTGTCGGTAGTAAGTCAATGTGTCCGGTTTTATTCACACGTGATCTGTCCGGTTTCGTCTATTCATCCCGTTGCACCTCTACGGCTGGCCGAAGGAGGTTTTCTGGTTTTGGTTCTTAATGAGAGAAGAGTCGTAGGAGCGGT
>CAMAVI010000063.1 GCA_945861625.1 Candidatus Sulfopaludibacter sp. SbA3 | reverse complement strand
GAGCAGCGGTCCCTGCTCCAGCAACTTGGCATCAGCCTGCCCGAGCATCTCCAGTTCAATCGCAAATGTAGTGTAGACTCGGCGATCGCCTGAACCAATTCTCAATGACTTACGTCAGTTTTACCCGTTTTGTGACGAACTTGGGTTAGTCGTTTGCATCGAGCAGGACCGCGCGGCCGGTGGCACTAATCCCGGCGTCCAGCGCGTGAACCTGCAAACCGGTGCAGTGGAAACCATCCTCTATGGCACCAAAGGCTGCGACGGAATTCGCACGACTCCCTGGGGAACCGTCCTGGCGACCGAAGAGGAAGACGACGGGCGGGCCTACGAAATTCTCGATCCTCTCACCACCACGGGCCACTGGGTGGAGGACCGCGCGAGCGGTTTGATTCGGACAGTAGTAAACGGAGCTTCCACCAGCACCAAAATTGTTCAGCGGACAGCTCTACCGACCATGGCGTGGGAAGGGCTGGCCGTGCTGCCGAACGGAGTTGTCATCGCGGGCGACGAACTGCGGCCGGGGACTGGCGGCGCCAATCGTGACGGTGGAGCCATCTTCAAGTTCATCCCGAATACTCCGCACCTGAGCGGTGCGATTAGCGATCTGAACCAGTCGCCCCTGGTCGCTGGGAAAACCTATGCGATGGTCGCCTCCTGCCAGCCCAAGAGCTCCAGCAGCTTTCCGCAATACGGACAAGGCTGTGAGATCGGCGAGGGTGCGTGGCTTCGCGTGAATCCGCTGACCGCGCGGGCGGACGCGAACGCGAAGGGCGCCACGGGTTACTACCGTCCCGAGGACCTGCATGAGGATCCCGCATACCCGGGACCCGGCGTGCGCTTCTGCTGGACCAATACCGGTAACGAAAGCGTGCGCAATTACGCGGAAGTGATGTGCGGCATCGACTCCAATCCGCTTCCGGCGCTTCCCAACGAATGGTTCCGCAGCAGCGACAACAATTACTTTCTGACCGATGGCGGCACGGCACGCGCCAATGCCACTACCGTAACCGTGAATCGCTTCGTCGAAGGCGACTTGCGCTTCAATTCAATGGATAATCTGGACTTTCAACCCAAGACTGGGAACGTTTATGTGATCGAAGATCATCAGTACGGCGAGGTCTTCGCTTGCCTACCCGATGGCGGCGACCGCGACATCAAGACGGATGGATGCGTCGCCATGCTTTCGGTGACGGACCCGGACTCGGAGCCCACGGGCTTTATCTTTGACGCCAGCGGCGAGACGGCCTACGTCATCATCCAACACGGCGAACAGCCCGCTGGCATGGTTGGAACCGATGATCTGTTGAAGATCACCGGATTCAAGGTGAAGAAGTAGCTCGCGGCGACAGGACTGGCCGTTCCTATGGAGGGGACACTGCTGCGAGCCGTTCACGGAAACGCCGCATTCAACAGTAGCCCGCAGTGTCCCCTATTCTCCGACTGGCAACTACCCATTGCCGCCCCCTCCCCCCAGGGAGTAGAATCTACGTAGGTGGTGTCAGCTATGCGGCTAAAGGTTTTTCTTGCGGTATTGTGCGGCCTCGGGTGCTTGACATTTCCGGCGGCGGCGCAGAAGAACAACAAGGAAAAGGCGGCGCAGACCGACGGGACCATCGCCAAGCCGATGACTGACAAGCAACGGCGCCAGCAGCAGGAGCGCCTGCGCAAGGAACTGGAAACACCCTTCCGGAAGTGGCTGGACGAGGACGTCGGCTACGTCATCAGCGACGATGAGCGCAAAGCCTTCAAGGGCATGTCCACCGACGAGGAACGCGAGCAGTTCATCGAACAGTTCTGGTTGCGGCGCGACCCGACACCCGACACCGAAGAAAACGAATATCGCGAAGAGCATTACCGCCGCATCGCGTATGCGAATCAGAATTACGCCTCCGGCATCCCGGGGTGGCGCTCCGACCGCGGCATGATCTACATCAAGTACGGCCCGGCGGATGAAACCGAGCGGAATAACGGCGGAACACAGGAACGCCGCTTTGAAGAAGGCGGCGGCACCACCAGCATGTACCCGTATGAAAGGTGGCGCTACCGTTACATCGAAGGGTTGCCCCCCAACGTGGAAATCGAGTTCGTGGATAAGACTCTGACCGGCGAATTCCGCATGACCATGGATCCTTCGGAAAAAGACGCGCTGCTGATGATTCCGGGAGCCGGCCTGACCATGTGCGAACAGATGGGCCAGTGCAGCAAGGTGGACCGCTTCCAGCGTACCGACGGCACCCGCCTGGGAGTAGGGCGGAACGGTAACATGCCGCAAGCGATGACCCAGTTCAACCGCATGCAACAGTTCGCCAAACTGCAAGCGCCGCCGGCCGTGAAGTTCAAGGATCTGGAAGCCGCTGTCAATTCGACCATCAAGTACAACCTGTTGCCGATGAGAGTGCGCGCGGATTTCATTCCCGTCACCTCATCTTCCGTGCTTTCCAATATCACCATCCAGTTCGACCGCAAGGACCTGCAGTTCAAGCAGAAGGCCGGCGTCTCCACGGCCACGGTCAATATTTATGCCCGCGTCACCTCCATGGCGCGGCGGCCCGTGAACTGGTTTGAAGACGTGGTCAACGTAGACGTGCCCACTGACATGCTGCAGGAAGCGGCGCGGGGCCAATCGGTATACCAGAAGAGCGTTCCCTTGCCGCCCGGACGCTACCGTCTGAATATCGCGGCCAAGGACCTGGTGGGCGGCAACACCACCAACTTTGAAATGGCGCTGGATGTGCCCCGCCTTCTCGACGACCAACTGGGACAGAGTTCCCTGATTTTGGCGGACATCCTGGAAAAAGTTCCCACCAAGAGCATCGGCACTGGGCCTTTCGTCATTGGCACCTCCAAGGTGCGGCCAAGGATGAACGAAACGTTTACCCAGAACGAGAAGCTGGGTATTTACCTGCAGCTTTACAATTTTGAACCAGACGAGATCACCAAGAAGCCGAGTGGCACGATTGAGTACATCATCACCAAGAACGGCTCCAATGAAAAGGTCTTCGAGTTCACCGAGGAAGTGAGCTCGGTTACCGGAGGCGCGTCCCAAGTGGTCATTGAGAAGCTGCTGCCCCTGCAGACGCTTGCTCCGGGCCAATACACTCTGAGAATGAAAGTGACCGACAAAAAGCGGAATCAGACATTGACGCCGTCGGCCACGTTTACGGTAACATAGGCAGAACCGCCGCCCGCGTAAGGCGGCACGTGGATTTCAAGAATGAGCCAGTGGGCTATGGCAATCCGCCAAAGATTGGGAGCCGCGAGCTTGGCGCTCGCCCTTCTTAGCGTGCCCTTGGCCCAAGCGGCTTCCCCCAATTCCCTCGCCGGCGACATTTTAGGACAGGTGAAAAGCGCCTCCGGCGTCGCGCAGATGGGGGCAACCGTTTACCTCTATAACCGCTACGACGAAGTCGTCCGCAAGAGCCTGACCAGTCAAGACGGGCGGTTTGTTTTTGACGGGTTAGCTCCTGACCTGTATTCCGTTCGTGTGATCCTCGCCAGCTTTATCCCGGCGGAGCGTCACAACATTTCAGTGCTGGCCAGCTCGGAAAACCGTTTAGAAATTAGTCTCGCGAGCGTTCTGAGTACGGTGGGCCTAACCTCCACGCCGGCGTCGCCGGGCACCCTCATGACCGACGACTGGAAATGGGTGTTGCGGACATCGCAGGCCACGCGTCCGGTTCTGCGCTTCCTGCCCGATCCGGCGGCGAGAGCCTCCAGTTCGGCGCACGGAGCTCCCTTTTCCAATACGATGGGCGTCTTGAGTTTATCCGCGGGAGACGGCAAGTCATTCGCGCGGGGCGCGCAACAGGACTTAGGCACGGCGTTCGGCGTCGCGACGTCCCTGCCGGGTGCTGGACGGGTGCAGTTCGCCGGCAACGTGGGATACGCGATGGATTCCTCCCGGCCGGGCGCGGGCTTCCGGACCAGCTACACGCGCAGCGAGACCGAGGGGTCCAATCCGGAGTTCGTGGTCACGGCGCGGCAGATCTACCTGGCTCCCCGCGCCGGCGCCGGCGATAGCGCGCCCGCGCTGCGTACTCTGTCAACGGACTTGCTGGACCGCGTCACCGTCGCCGACAACGTAACCGTGGATTATGGCTTCAGTTTTCAGACCGTCGCGTACGTAGACCGCCTGCACAACGTCAGCCCGTTTCTGCGCGCCAGTTTCGATAGCGGCAAGTGGGGCCGCGTGCGCACGGGATTCAGCGCGGGAGCGACGCCCACCGAACTATTGGCCCGTGACGACGCCAAGGAAGGTTCCCTCGATCCGGACTTCGTGGCCCTGGCCTCTCTGCCGCAACTAGCCCGTACCGGCGGCCGGCTCACCCTGCAGCGCACGCAAAGCGTGGAAATCGCCTGGGACAAGCGAGTGGGCAGCATGACTTATTCGGCTGGAGCGTATCAAGAAGCCGTTTCGAACGCTGCCTTCATGTTGTCGGCGCCGGTCGATTTCCTGCCCGCCGCCGATCTCATGCCGGACCTGAGCTCGCGGAGCAGCATCTTTAACGCTGGCTCCTACCAGCGGACAGGATATACGGCCGCGGTAAAGCAGGCCTTGGGAGAGCGGCTCAACATCACACTCGCCGCGGGCCGTTCCGGAGGACTGTTGGCGCGGGCGCCGAACTCCAGCTTCTCCGACTCCGAAGATTTACGCGGGGGCATCCGGCAGAGACAGCGCTTCTGGGCGACCATGCGGCTCGCGGGGACAGTCCCGGGGACAGGTACGCGGGTTTCCGCAAGCTACGGCTGGACCGACTTCAACGTACTCATGCCGGCGCACGTTTTTATTACCCAGGCTTCCAACCAGGACATAGGGGTGAACTTCGACATCCGGCAACCGCTTCCCATCAGCGGACTCCCGTGGCGTATCGAAGCAACCGCGAATTTCCGCAACATGCTGGCGCAGGGCTACCTGCCCCTGGGCGGCGCGGGAACGCGCAGCGTGCTAACCAACTCACCGCGCGCGGTGCGCGGCGGTTTGAACTTCATTTTTTAGTCATTAGTATTGCCCGGCTGCTGCTGTGTCATGCAGTGCAGCGTTCCCAAGCCCAGCACCAAGTCTCTGCACGGAATCCCGATCACTTCGCGATCGGGGAATACGCGCGCCAGCGTGTTCAAGGCCACGCGGTCTTGGGCGTCTCCGAACACCGGCGCCAGCACGACGCCGTTCGCGATGTAGAAATTCGCGTAGCTCGCCGGCAGCAGTTGCCCGGCGTAGTGCACCGGCTCGGGACTCGGCAATGTCACGACGCGCAGGTCGCCGCGCGCACGGAGCCGCGCCAGGTTCTCTTTGAGCGGCTCGTGATTGGCGCTCGATTTGTCCGGCTCTGTCACCGCCACCACCGTGTCGCGCGATGTAAACCGGGCGATGTCGTCAATGTGGCCGTGCGTGTCATCGCCTGCAATCCCGCGGCCGAGCCAGATGACGTCGGTTGCGCCAAGATAAGCGGCCAGCGCGCGCTCGATTTCGCGGCGCGACAGGCCCGGATTACGCGCCTGCACAGCGGAGAGCAGGCATTCTTCCGTGGTCAGCAGCTTCCCCGCCCCGTTCACCTCGATGCTGCCGCCCTCCAGGACCAGCCCAGGTTCAAAGCGGCGCAACTTCAGGCTACGCGCCATGAATTTGGGCGCGGCATCGTCGGCGGCAAAGTTATCGTACTTGGCCCAGCCATTGAACTTCCAGTCTGTCATCGCGACTTCGCCGGCCTTGCTCTTCACGAATAGCGGGCAAAAGTCACGCGTCCAACTGCGATTGGTGGCATGGTGGAAAAACTCGACCGCATCCAGATCCGCGTGCGCCTTCCTCAATAACTTCCGCGCGGCGTGTTCGGCGCCGGAATCCGGCACCAGGATGCGCACCTTCTCGCGGCGCGCCAGCAGGCGCACGATTTCCGCATACAACGGCGGAATGGGCGCGAACTTGCCTGGCCAATCCGACTTCTCATGCGGCCAGGCCAGCCACGTCGCTTCGTGCGGCTCCCATTCGGCGGGCATGCGGAACCCAAGCTGGCGCGGAGTCAACGGAGATCGCCGCGCACTCATCTTGCCCCCGCGCTCATCGATCCAGCCAGCGATTCAGGATCGGGGCGTAAGCGTCAATGCGGCGGTCGCGCAGGAAGGGCCAGTGCCGGCGGACTTCTTCCTGCCGCGCCGGATCGCACTCGGCAATGAGGATTTCTTCTTTATCCACCGAGGCCTGCGCGATCAATTGCCCGAACGGATCGGCCACAAACGACGAACCCCAAAATTCGATGTCACTTTCCGGCGGCCCTTCATAGCCAATCCGGTTCACGGCCGCGACGTAAATTCCGTTGGCGATGGCATGCGAGCGCTGGACGGTGCGCCAGGCATCCAACTGCGCGGCGCCGTACTGGGCTTTTTCCGACGGATGCCAGCCGATGGCGGTCGGATAAAAGAGTACGTTCGCGCCCGCCAGCGACGAAATGCGTGCGCCTTCGGGATACCACTGGTCCCAGCACACCAGCACGCCGATGCGCCCGAATGGCGTATCGAAATTCAGGAAACCCAAGTCACCCGGCGTGAAGTAGAACTTTTCGTAGTACAGCGGATCGTCCGGAATGTGCATCTTGCGATAAATGCCGGCAATCTCGCCGTCGGTTCCCAGGACCGCGGCGGTGTTGTGATACACACCCGCGCCGCGCCGCTCAAACAAAGACGCGATGACGACTACGCCCAGCTCGCGGGCGAGCTTGCCTAATGCCTGCGTGGAGGGCCCCGGAATGGATTCGGCCAGCGCGAACAGATCGTGATTTTCCTCGCGGCAGAAGTATTGGGAGCGGAACAGTTCTTGCAGGCAAATGATCTGGCCGCCCGCCGCCGCCGCTTCGCGAATCTTCCATTCCGCCTTGGCCAGATTCTCATTCGGATCGAGCACGCAACTGGACTGGATCAGTGCGATGCGGAATTTATCGGCCGGCGGCATTAGAACATATTGTCTCTGATCCGTATCGCAAACGTCCAGAACGCGCGTCTATACTCGTGAATATGCGCCCTATTGTGTTGCTCGCCCTAGCCCCCTGCTTGCTCGCGGCCGCGGATCTGATTCAGGAGGGCGACCGTTGGTGGTCGCACATTCAGGTGCTCGCCGGCGACAGCATGGAGGGGCGCAATACCGGATCTTCCGGCCATCTTCGCGCCGCACAGTTCCTCGCCGGAAAGTTCAAGGAAGCCGGGCTTAAGCCCCTGGGCACTAACGGCTACTTGCAGCCCGTGAAATTCAAAGTGGCGAAAATTCTGGAAGACCAATCCAACTTGGCCATCGTGCGCGACGGCAAGGCCACGCCGCTCACCTTGGGGCTGGACGCCAATCTCGGCGTGCGCGCCGGGCTACCGGAACATACCGAAGCGGACGTGGTGTTCTGCGGCTATGGGCTTTCGGTTCCCGAGAATCAGTTCGATGACTTCGCGGGCCTGGACCTCAAAGGGAAAATCCTTGTCTACATCCTCGGAGGCCCGGCGGACATTCCGGCGAATCTGCGGTCGCATTACTCTTTCCGCTCCGAACGCTGGAAGGCGATGCATGCCGCGGGGGCGATCGGCGTCGTTGCCATCCAGAACCCGAAATCGATGGACATCCCGTGGGAACGATCCACGCTGGCGCGACTGAACGCGGCCATGGAATTGAGTGACGAGAAGTACTCCGACACGCCCGGGCTGCAGTTCGCCGCCGTGATCAATCCGGCGCGCGCGGAGCAGTTCTTCGCGGCTTCCGGCCACACGTTCGCGGAGTTATTGGCGCTCGCCGACCAGGGAAAAGCCCTGCCACGTTTCCCGTTGAATATCCGCCTGCGCGCCACCGAGCATGTCCAGACTTCCAGCGTGGAATCACAGAATGTGGTGGGCCTGCTGGCGGGCTCCGACCCTAAATTGAAGAACGAATATGTGGTGTACGGAGCGCATCTGGATCACCTGGGCGTCGGCGCGCCGATCCAAGGCGACGCCGTCTACAACGGAGCGATGGACGACGGCTCCGGCATTGCTTCCCTGATTGAGATCGCTACGTTGGCCAAGTTGGAACACTTGCGTCCCAAACGGAGCATCTTGTTTGTTGCGGTAACGGGAGAAGAAAAGGGCCTTCTCGGTTCGCAATACTTCACAAGCGCACCCACGGTGCCGCTGAAGAGCGTGGTGGCCGATATCAATATGGATATGTATCTCCCTCTGTATCCGCTGAAATATCTGGAGGTGCAAGGCCTCGAAGAATCCACGCTGGGCAACGATATTCGCGCGGTGGCGGAGAAGGCTGGCGTAATGGTGCAGCGCGACCGCGAACCGCAGCGCAATCTCTTCATCCGCAGCGATCAGTACAGCTACATCAAACAGGGAGTGCCGGCGCTCACTTTCAAGTTTGGAGCGGAGACGGGTTCGGCGGAAGAAAAGCTGGGTAAAGACTGGCTCCGCCAGCGCTATCACGCGCCGTCGGATGACCTGAATCAGCCCGTGGATAAACCAGCGGCGGCAAAGTTCAACCGCATCATGCTGGATCTGGGGCTGCGCGTTGCCGATGCACCGGAGCGCCCACGGTGGAATGCGGATAGTTTCTTCAAGCGATTCGAGCGCTAGGAAACCGAAACCCGGCGAAAACCGGGACAGTACACTCAAACACCATTGTGCCCACACTACTGGAAATTGTGTTTGAGTGTACTGTCCCGGGTTTCCTTTAATGACTCATGGCGTAAATCACGTCATTAACAGCGATACGAATCGCCAGGGCGCTTTCTTTTTCCGGATAATACGGCGCGTCGGCGTACTCCCAGGCGTCGCCGAGGTCGGAATTGTGCGACACCGCCACCACGATGCGTCCCTTGTCATCCTTGATCGCGCGCCAATGAGCGCCGCGGCCGCCGCGGCTGCAGTTCTTACATCCGGCGCTGAGGTGCGCTTCTCCGGGCACCTGTGGACGCTCGCTGATATCGAAAACAACGTGGAAGTAGGGATCATCATCGGGAAGCTCAACGATGGTTTTCTCCGGATAGGCGAAGTGGATACGCTTGTCGAACTCACCCCACTCGTCGTCGCCATGGGAATCGTCGGCCATGAAGAATCCTCCGCGATCCAGATACTCGCGGAGCTTGGCTCCCTGCTTTTCCGTGAGTCCCCACTCTCCGACCTGGACGGCGTAAATCCACGGCCAGTTGAAAACGTCGTCATCATCGAGGCTGGTCACCTGCTCCACCGAACGTACGTCGATGCGAGTGAGGCGGCGCATGGCGCGCGCCAGGTGACGTTCGGCGCGCGGGTAATCCTGCGTCCACAGAGACAATCCTTTACGGTAGTCGCCCTGGAAGCGTGGATAGTAGCCATCCAGCGGTCCCCCTGGAAACATGATGCGCGCAAACACCCATTCGGCGGGCTTATTGTAGTCCGCGGGCAAAGGGAAGTTGTTGTACTCAACCGCGGGGTACTCGCGCCAGGGCTTTTGGAAACCATAGAGGGCCGTGACGCACAGAAAAGCGCCGCCCATGACCTTCAACATGCCCCGCGAATTCATGTCACCTTCATCCCGAGAATAGCACCAGCTAACATGAAAGCGTGCAGTCCGACACAGTCAAGCGGCTGGCCCACGAGTGTGGTTTCGAGCTCGCGGGCGTGGCGCGCGCCGGACCACTTACCGGAGATTACGCGCTGTATTCCACATGGACAGCGGCGGGCATGGCCGGTGAGATGCGGTATCTGACTGACCGCCGCGCGGAAGTACGGCGCGACCCGCGAAATCTGCTGCCGGGAGCACGCTCGGTCATCTGCGTCGGCAAGCTCTATAACCAACCGCTGCCTGAACGCAGGGAAGGCCACGCCGTCTTTTCCCGCTACGCGCTGGGGCGGGATTACCACGACGTTCTCCGCGAAGACCTGGAACGGCTGGCGCACAAACTGGCGGAGACTGCGCCGCACGAATGGAAGATCTGCGTGGACACGGCCCCGCTGCTGGAGCGCAGCTACGCCAGGCAAGCCGGCCTCGGCTGGATTGGCCGCAATACGTGCCTGATCAACGAACCCCTGGGTTCCTGGTTTTTTTTGGGAGAGCTGATCACGACGCTCGAACTCGCACCCGATTCCCCGCCCCCGGACCGCTGCGGCACCTGTACGCGTTGCATCGAAGCGTGCCCCACGCAGGCGATCGTTCCACGAGACGGTGGCTGGACCCTCGACTCGCGCCGCTGTATCTCGTACCTGACGATCGAACTACGGGGGGCATTCCCGGAAGAACAGCGTGGGGTCCTGGGATCACACGTGTTCGGCTGCGATATCTGCCAGGAAGTGTGCCCGTGGAATGCGCGCGCGCCGGAATCCAGCGACCCTGCGTTCGCTCCGCTCTACGATCCCGCGCCGCCGCTGGAAGAACTGGCCGCGCTTACGCCTCAGGAATTCCGCCGACGGTTCCGGGACACACCCGTGATGCGGACGAAATACGAGGGGCTGATGCGGAACGTGTCGGCGTCGCTTCAGGAGCCATGCAACCAGATGCATGAACAACAGGATGCGTAAAGAAATCCTGATCGCGCTGTTCGCCGCCGTGCGTTTGCTTGGTCAAGGCAACGGCGACCCCCTCGCCGTGCCCGGCTTTGATCATTTCTATAACCTCGAATACAACGAGGCGCTGGCCTACTTCCATGCCGAAGCCTCGCGCAATCCCGATTCGCCGGATGTCCACAACCACATCGCGCAGACGATTCTCTATCGCGAGATGTTCCGCTCCGGAGCGCTCGAAAGCGAACTGGTGACCGGCAGCAACCCCTTCCTCCGCCGCGAGGGATTGAACCCGAGTAAAACCGATCAGCAGGAATTCCAGGACGCCATCAACCGGGCGCTGGCCATTGCCCAGGCCCGCCTGAGCAAGAATGCCGATGATACCGGAGCGTTGTATGCGCAAGGCGTCAGCTATGGTCTGCGCGGCAATTACTACTTCCTTGTTCAGAAAGCTTACCGGGACGCGCTGCGCGATGCCACGACGGCACGCAAGGCGCATCTGCGTGTAACCGAGATCGACCCTACATTCACAGACGCCCGCCTGGTGCAAGGGATTTACGATTACGTTCTGGGGAGCCTGTCGCCGGCGTGGCGTATTCTGGGATTCTTCGCGGGCTATCAAGGCGATCGCGAGCGCGGTATCCAAACCGTCCGCCAAGTCGCGAGCGAGGGCCGCCTGAACCGCGTGGATGCGGAAATACTGCTGTGCGCGGCCTACCGGCGCGAACGCCGCCCCAAACTGGCCGTGCCCCTGTTGACTGGCCTGATCGGACGCTTTCCGCGCAACTATCTGCTGCGGCTGGAACTGGTGCGGATGTACGGCGATCTCGGCGAGAAAGACAAGGCGCTGGCGGTCATCCGCGACGTGGAACAACTGAAGAGCAAAGGCACGCCCGGATTCGCGCAGTTAACGGAGGAAAAACTCCACTACACCCGCGGCAACCTGTTGTTCTGGTACAACGACCTGGATGCCGCGATCTCAGAGCTGAAGGCCGTGACGCGGAACATTCGCGCCGTGGATCTGAATACGGGTGTTTATGCCTGGTTGCGCCTCGGCCAATGCTACGATCTCCAGAAACAGCGCGAAGAGGCGAAGAGGGCTTACCTGCAAACGGTGGTCGTGGCGCCTACCTCGGATGCCGCCAACGACGCACAGAAATACTTACTGAGCCGTTACAAGCGGTAGATCGCGATGCCGGTCAGCAGCTTGGGATAAAAGTCCGTCGATTTGGGCGGCATCACGCCGCCGGAAAATGCGATGCGCGCCATGTCGTCCATGGGCGTCGGCTCCAGCAGAAACGCCAGATGTGCGCCCTTCTCCCGGACTTCGGCGGCGGCCGCTTCCATTCCCCGCACATACTGGATGTGCTTTTCCTCGCGCACGGCCTGCTCGTCGATCCCCAGCCATCCGCCGATCATTTCACCGTGGAGGACCGGGACATCCAGCTCCCCATGAACTCGCGGACGAACCACCAGCCACGCTCCGCCGGCGGTAAGTACGCCGATCCGCACCGACTGCGGCGTGGGCATGCTCAACTCGTGCTTCAACTCCCGCAAGGAATCGAACGCTTTTACCGACCAGGGATTCGTCGCCTTCGCCAAGAGCGCTTCCACGTTGAAATCCCGCATATGACGCAGCACGCGATGGGTCGCCAGAATCTTCAACCCCGGCGAATGCATGTTTACGAATGTCATCATCACGTGCCGCGCGGCCGGATCGTCGGGATGCTCGCGATGGTAATTCAGCGCCGTCTCGTAGCGATGGTGCCCATCGGCGATCAACAGCTTGCGGGGAGCCATCAGTTCTTGGATGCGCTCCACGCGCGCCGGCTCGGTGATCGCCCACAAGCGGTGGCGCGCGCCATATTCGTCGGTCACATCCACGATGGACGCGCCTTGCGCGGCGGCCGTGAGTTCATGATCGACTTCGTTCTCCGGGTCCGCGTACAGCATGAAGATCTGCCCGAAGTGCGCGCGGCAATGCCGGAGCACCTGCAGGCGGTCTTTCTTCGGAGCCGGCATAGTGTGTTCGTGGCGGAACACCACGCCCTCCGAGTAGTCTTCCATCCTGCCCAATCCGATAAAGCCGTGCCGAGTGAGGTACTGGTTCGAGTCAGGCACTTGAAAGTCTTGCGTGTAGGCGTAGAAACCGGGCTTGTGATCCTGGGCCAGAATCCCCTCGCGAATCCAATCCTGGAAATACGTCGCCCCACGCGTATAGACGTTGTCCGCGTCGCTATCGGAGGCGTGCCGCTCCCCGAGTATGATCCGCACGACGTTGTGCGGGTCCGCCGCCAGATAGCGCGCCCGCATTTCGGGCGAAATCTTATCGTAGGGCTGCGTCAGGAGTTTGGACGGATCGCCGGCTGCGGGGGAGAAGCGATAGGCCTGAAACGGGTTTACGGTCGCCAAACCAACAGAATAACAGCCTGCTGTGTGTCAGCGTGAAACCGGCTTAGCGCAAAGCTGAAGCCGATTGGTATGCCATGGGCGCCGAAACGACCACCGGCCGCGGATTCACGAACGCCTGCGTGAGCCAGGGCGACATAAAATGATACCGGCAGTTCACGATCGTCACGCTCAGGATCTCATCGTCGGGGCGGGCCGGCAGCGCGGGTTGGTAACGCACTTGCACATTGGCGCGTGTCAATCCAAGAAAGCCTTCCGCCGCCGAACGCGGTTCGCCGGCCTGATTGTAGAGAATCAGATTGGCGACCTGTTCGCCGGTACCATCCCAAGGCCGCACCACGCCCCACCGTACGGCGGAACGCACGCGTTCGACCAGCGATTGATGCGCCACCAAGACCTGTCCGCAATCGATCACCGCGAACAGCAGCGCGAAAAACGCCAGCAGCACCAGGGTGCCTTCCACCAACGATTGCCCACGTTCGCGGTTCTTCAAGGTTCACTCTCCGCGGGGGCGTAACGCCCTACGTACGGGAATTCCACGGAGGGACGTCCATCGAATGCAAAAGCCTGGATGGCGGCGTCGACGGAGAAGCCGCGGACGGCCACGTTCACGGCGGCGGGCGCGCCATCGCCGTTCAACACCCAGCGCACTTCCACGTTTTCCGGCTTCAGATTGGCGATCACGGGCGCTGCGTCGGGAGCCGGCTGCGCGTCCCCGTAAACCACCAGGTTGCGAATCGCCTGATTGCCGCGTTCAATATCGGGATCGGCCGCGGCTCGATACGTGCGCTGCGCGGCATAGCGCGCGCCGTTGCCGACGGCGTTCACCAATTGGTTGTACACGTAAAACGTATAGCCAAACTGAAAGGTCCCCGCCAGAAACGTGACCATGACGGCGGCGGAAACCGCCAGTTCGATCATCGCGTGGCCCTTCCGCGACTTCATTGCGTCAATCTCACTGGCTTGGTCGAAGCCACGGCGCGAGCGGGTACCGTCAAGCTTGCGGGTCCGCCCACGGCGCGCAGAAACATGATGTCCACGTGGTTATCCGGAGCCGTCACGCGCGCATAGCGCAGGGAGGAAAGTTCTTCGGCATCGGGCTCCGGCTTCCAGTGTTCGTTGTCGGCGCTGAAGTCGACGACCACTCCCTCGAAATTCCTGGTTCCGAGATTCCAGTGATTCGGCAAGGCGGCCACAGCCGTGCGGGCGCGCGATAGCCCCTGAGGAGTTCCATCCAGTTGCTTGGCGGCAGCCATGGAGGCGGCATCGGTGAATACTTGCGCTTCATTGCGCGTAATGTAGACTCGCCCCAGATCGAAGACCATGCCAATCACCGCCAGCAGCAGGAACATCGCCGCCGACATGGCAATCAACACAAAGCCTTTCCGTGGATTTCCGCGCATGGTTCCGCCCTACTCTTATAAACGGCAGGAAACGGACTTCGCTTTAGTGCGCGGGTGAGGGAATTGCCTTAGCCGGGACCGACTTGGGGCTCCACAGCAGCGCCGCGCCGGCAATCGCCAGGCCGACGGCGATCCACTGCGTCATGGAGAACGGCAAGCCGAAGGGTAGCGCCTGTTCGTGAAACCGCGTGAATTCAATGCCGAAGCGCATCAGCGAGCTGAGCAGCAGATACAACCCCATGATATGGCCCGGCTTATGCGGACGGCCGAAACGCCAGTAGAGGAATCCGAAAAGCAGGATCTCGGCTCCCAGCTCGTAAAGCTGCGCCGGATGCAAGGAAACGTGCAGCGGCACCCCGGTCAACGCGTTCGCGTCGGGATTCCGGAAGGTCACCGCCCACGGCAGATCGCACTCGCGCCCCCAGCAGCAGCCAGCCACAAAACAGCCCAGCTTTCCGATCCCATGGCCGATGGCGATTCCCGGCGCGAAGACGTCGAATGTCTGTTTCCACGGCATGGCATGCTTGCGGACATACCAAAAGGCCACGACGATCGCCAGAATCAGGCCGCCCTGGTACACACCCGCGGCGCGCAGCGTGGCGATGGAAAACATGTCACCGGGATTCGCCCGGAAATGTTCCCAATCGAACAGGAACATCAGGAGCTTGGCGCCCAGCAGCCCGCCGAGCGCGCAGTAAACCACCAGATTGACGACCAGTTCCTGATTCATCCCCACGCGCTTGGCCAGGCGGGTCGCCACCATCAGGCCGCCAAGAAACGCCAGCGCCACCAACACGCCGTAGGTGGGCAGGAAGAAGTCGCCGAACTGGAACAGTTTGGGGAACAAGCTAAGCCCAACATACCATTACCGACGCCTTGCCTACTGCGCTCATTGTTCCCATACTGAACCGTGAGCGTGAGCGACCGGCGGGCTACTGCCACTCCGGTCCGCACCGCTCCGTACGTCTCTTGGTCCCTTATGTTCTCGCATCGTGGCGGTGCGTCGAGGGCTGGGTTCCGCAAAACGTCCTCCTGGAACATTGTGCTGGTGGTCCACGGAGCTGCGTTCGTCTCCATACAGGCGGGAACCGTAGCAAACGAAGGTGATGAGGTAGCGCACGCCGGGATGCATCGTGCCGCTATGCATCCTGCCGCTCCGTTACCGTCGCGGTTCGGTGAAGGAAGTGTATCTTCAACACAATTATTCTCCCTAGGCCACATGCTAAAATTGAAGCGGAATCATGCGGGTTGGAAGAATCATTCTTGCGCTGTTGGCGCCGCTGGTGAGCCTGCCTGCGCTGGCGGGCGGAAGCGTCCAGGACTCCCTGCCGCCGCAAGCCCCTGCGATGGATTCCCTGCTGCAGCTTTTGCGCTCCGTGGTGCCGACCGTGGCCACTGTGGCCGATTCCGAAACCCACGCCACCGCGCATGCCGATCGGGGTGTTTGGCCCGTCGTTACCGGCTTGCAAGTCCCCGCCGCGCTGTCTCCGGTTGCGCAAGCGACACTCCGCCTGCTGAGCCGGCAACAGCATCGTTCCCTCCTCCGCTGCTAAGCTGTCCCACTTCGCGGCCCTAAGTCTCCCCAAGATTCCCGACTAGACTGAAAGAGAGTAGCGTATGTTGGAAGCTTTTGTAATTGTAGGTATCATTCTCGCCGTTCTTGCAGCGGTGGTTTTTTATGTTGGCCCCGAGAACTTCCTTGCCAAGATCTTTGGCACCAAGCATGAGCGCGAAGTAAAGGCCATGCAGCCCATGATCGCCGCCATCAATGAGATGGAGCCGCGGATGCAGGCTCTCACCGATGAAGAGCTCGCCGGACAAACGGCGGCTTTCCGCGAGAGGCTTGCCCAGGGGGCCACACTCGACGATCTTCTGATCCCCGCTTTCGCCGCCGTGCGCGAAGCCGGACGCCGCGTGCTCAACATGCGGCACTTCGACGTGCAGTTGATCGGCGGCGTCGTGCTGCACCGCGGCAAGATCGCCGAAATGAAAACCGGTGAAGGCAAGACGCTGGTCGCCACTCTGCCGGTCTATCTCAATGCTCTGGCGGGTCATGGAGTGCATGTCGTCACCGTCAACGACTACCTCGCCAAGCGCGACTCGGAGTGGATGGGCCGCCTTTATAAAGCGTTGGGCATGACCGTCGGCGTCATCGTGCACGAATTGAGCGATGACGAACGCCGCGACAATTACAACCGCGACATCACCTACGGCACCAACAACGAATACGGGTTCGACTATCTGCGCGACAACATGAAGTTCCGCTTGCCGGACTGCGCGCAGCGCCAGCTCCCGGGCGAATATATTGGCGATGACAAGAACGGGCGGCAGTTCAAGCAGCAGTTCTTCGCCATCGTCGACGAAGTCGACTCCATTCTGATCGACGAAGCCCGCACGCCGCTCATTATTTCCGGTCCCAGCGAGGAATCGACAGACAAGTATTACCGGGTCAACGGCATCGTCCCCAAGCTGGTGCGCGGCGAAGTGATCGAAGGCAAGGAACTGGGCGAGAAGTGGACCACCGGCGACTACACGGTGGAAGAAAAAACCCGCACCGTGGCGCTCACCGAAGAAGGCGTGTTGAAGATTGAGAGGCTGCTCAATCTGAGCAATCTCTACGACGCCACCAACATGGAGATGAATCATCACGTGCAGCAGGCATTGAAGGCGCACGTGATCTTTCAGCGCGACCGCGACTACCTGGTGAAAGACGACGAGGTCATCATCGTCGACGAATTCACGGGGCGCATGATGCCCGGCCGCCGCTGGTCCGATGGCCTGCACCAGGCCGTGGAAGCCAAGGAAGGCGTCAAGATCCAGCGCGAGAACCAGACGCTCGCCACCATCACTTTCCAGAATTACTTCCGCATGTATAAGAAGCTGGCGGGCATGACCGGCACCGCCGATACGGAAGCGGCCGAATTCGAAAAAATCTACAAGCTGGACGTCGTCCAGATCCCCACCAACAAGCCGATGCGCCGCCTGGAAATGGAGGACGTCGTCTACCGCACCGAGGAAGAGAAGTTCCGCAACGCGGGCAAGGAAATCGAGGAGTGCCACAAGCGCGGCCAGCCGGTGCTGGTGGGCACGGTTTCGGTGGAGAAGTCCGAAAAGCTCGCGGGCATCCTCAAAAAGATGGGCCTCAAGGAGCACAAGGATTTCGAGGTCTTAAACGCCAAAAATCACGAACGCGAGGCGTCCATCGTAGCGCAGGCGGGGCGTAAGGGTGCGGTCACGGTTTCCACCAACATGGCCGGACGCGGCACCGACATTCTGCTGGGCGGCAATGCGGAATTTCTCACCCGCGAGCGGCTGCGCAAGGAAAATAAAGATCCCGATGTTATCTTCGCCGAGCACCGCGCGGAATGGGATGCCGTCTTCACCCAGATTCAGGCCCAGATCCTGAAAGAGCACGACGAAGTGGTGGAACTCGGCGGCCTGCACATCATCGGCACCGAACGCCATGAGTCGCGCCGCATCGATAACCAGCTCCGCGGCCGCGCCGGACGCCAGGGCGATCCCGGCAGCGCGCGCTTCTACCTGTCTTTGCAAGACGACCTGATGCGCATCTTCGGCGGGCATAAGATGCAAAACCTGATGCTCCGGCTGGGCATGGAAGAAGACGTGCCCATCGAGAGCAAGCTGATCTCCCGCCGCATCGCGGCGGCGCAGAAGGCCGTCGAAGCCCAGCACTTTGCTTCGCGCAAGCACGTTCTGGAATACGACGACGTGATGAACAAGCAGCGCCAGGCGGTCTATAAAATGCGCCGCGAGTTGCTGGAAGGCGCAGACCAGAAGCCGCGCGTGCTGGAGACGATTGAAGGCATCCTGGCTTCCTACATCGACATGCGCTGCCCGGAGAAGACCCATCCCAGCCAGTACGACTGGACCAGCCTGGAGTCCGACCTGCTCACGCAATTCGGCGTGAAGATCCATACCGAGAATCTGCGCCATCTCGACCGGCGTGACATCGAAAACGAAATTCACGATCAGCTCCTCAAAAAGTACGCGGATAAGGAAGCGCTTATCAGCACGGAACTGATGCGGGAAATGGAGCGCGTGATTCTGCTCAACGTCATCGACAACCAGTGGAAGGATCACCTGCTGTCGATGGACCACCTGAAGGAAGGCATCGGCTTGCGGTCCTACGGCCAGAAAGACCCGCTGATCGAGTACAAGAAAGAGTCGTTCACTCTGTTCCAGGACATGATGGACCGCATCGAAGACGAAGCCGTACGGTTCCTCTACTTCATGCAGCGTACCGACGACACCGGCCGCGGCGGCCCGCCCACGAATGTGCCTCATCCCGAGGTTTGGGAAGACGAAGAGGACGACCAGACCGAAGCCGAGGCCGTGCTGGTCGCCAGCGAACAGGAACGCAAGGCCGCGCAGAACTCGGTGATGGATCTGACCCGCACCATCCAACGCAAGAAGGAGCGGGAGCTTGCCGCGCTCCAGTTTGCCGGCGGCGACAGCAGCACCACAACCCAGCAGCCGGTCATCGCCAAGGACAAGGATGTAGGCCGCAACGATCCGTGCCCCTGCGGCAGCGGGAAGAAGTACAAAAAATGCCACGGAACTTAGTAGCAGGGGCGCTCGCACTCTTCCTCTGCGGAGCCACAGCCGGCGCCGCGATTTTCCCGGACCAGATCGGCCCCTACCAGAAATCCGCACCCAAGACGGTTGGCATCCCGGACCGGGCCCTCTACGACGAATTCGGCCTGGAAGAAAGCGAGTCCGCCGACTACACCTCGCCGGACAAGCAGCGGTTTTCGGCCTCCGGGTGGCGGCTGCGCGATTCGACCGGCGCCCTGGCCCTGTTCCAGTTCCGGAGACCCCCAGGGGCCGGCACAGCCGATTTCCTGCCCCTGGCCGTCAAGACCTCCGACGGGGTCATTTTCGCCTTCGGCAACTACGTGTTCCAGTTCACGGGTAACTACCCTGACCCGGCCGCTCTGACCAGCTTTTACCGGGGTCTGGCGAAGCTGGAGAACTCTCCCCTGCCGGGGTTATCGACCTACCTGCCGTCGGAGGGTCTCGTGCGGAACTCCGAGCGTTACATCCTGGGACCTGTTTCGTTACAGCGCTTTGAACCGGCCATCCCGCCATCCACGGCGGCATTTCACCTAGGGGCTGAAGCTCAACTAGGCAAGTACAACACTTCTAAAGGGTTACTAACCCTATCGATCTTCTACTATCCGACCCCTACCATGGCCCGGGACCAGGCTGCCTCCTTCGAAAAGATCGCTGGCGCGGTGGTGAAGCGGACCGGCCCGCTGGTGGCGGTGACCATTGCCCCACCGGATCGCGATGCGGCCGAAAGAATCCTCGGCAAGATCAATTACAGGGCGGCCGTGACCTCGGACGCGAAGCCGCCGGGGTACGAAATCAAGGGCTTCGCGCGATCCATTGTAAGCATGTTGATGCTGGCGGCCATTATCAGCGGCCTGGCCCTGCTGGGTGGCGTGGGTTTTGGCGTCTACCGGGTTATGTCGCGAAAAATGTGGCAAAAACAGGATTCCACGGCGATGATCGTCCTCGGTTTGGAAGAAAGCAAGCCAACCAACCCGTCCCAAGAGTAAACCTAAAGATTCCAGGATCTTAGACCTGAAATTCCGTCTTGCCGGACGGGGTTTCCCACAGAATTTGCACATTCTTGTTTTCCGCGGAGCGCGCGGTAATGCCTTTGGATTGAGGATCTTTGACGGATCTCCGCGGCCTCACTTTTTTGCCTTGACTTCCCCTGTGTGAAATCCTAAGATCCAATCACACACCAGGTTTTGACGGTTGCGAACCGTTGGATCTGATTCTCCCATGTACATCCCCCTGTGAAGAACAGGGGTTCGTCAAAATGCTCACCTCCGGGTGGGCATTTTGGCTTTTGGGGACCCTTCCCTTTCCAAGAATGCCCTCCGGAGGCCTTTGCGCGAGTTTTAAGCGCCTTCCGATGTCGGTAGTAAGTCAATGTGTCCGGTTTTATTCACACGTGATCTGTCCGGTTTCGTCTATTCATCCCGTTGCACCTCTACGGCTGGCCGAAGGAGGTTTTCTGGTTTTGGTTCTTAATGAGAGAAGAGTCGTAGGAGCGGTGGGAAAGTG
>CAMAVI010000062.1 GCA_945861625.1 Candidatus Sulfopaludibacter sp. SbA3 | reverse complement strand
ACGGTACGGCCAAGGTTCATCCCTCATGGTGGCAGCCTCGGATTAGTGTTCTGGAGTTTCAAATCGCGGCAAGACAAAAGCCGTCCTAACCACCTGCCGCACAATCAGTTGCCGCCAGCGGGTTGAGCGTTAGCCGGACAGTACTGGCCCGAAACAATGACGCACAAAAACGCGCTGTACGCGATCAACGCGGCCGAGTTGATGATTTTACATCCCTCAAAAATAGTGCTGCAGGTGCGCCGAAGGACTTTTTCCGCATCCTGCTAGTGTTCTGAGTTAGAGATCCGTTCACAAAGTCTTTGGACCTTCCCCAGAATCAAGTCTGCGTCAGTCGTCCAAACGAAGGGTTTGGGATTCCCGTTTCTCTGATCGAGGTACTGGAGCATCGCCCTCTCCAGAACCCGGACAGCGGTATGGCTGCCGCGACGAACGCAGCGTTCAGTCACCTCCGCGAACAAGCGCTCGACCAGGTTCAGCCAACTCGCACTGGTCGGAGTAAAGTGCACCCGGTTGCGGGGATGGCGAGCAAACCAGTTTCGAGCCTTGGCGATTTTATGGGTTCCGTAGTTGTCCATGATGATGTGGACTTCGGCGCTGCCTGGAAGGGTTGCCTCAATTTTAGCCAGGAACTTTAAGAACTCCTGATGCCGGTGGCGGCGGTGGCAAGCGCTGATGGTTTCACCGGTCTTGACGTTCAGCGCGGCGAACAAAGAGGTCACGCCGTGCCGTTCATAATCATGTGACTGCCGGGCCGGTACTCCAGGGCCGAGTGGGAAGATCGGTTGCGTACGGTTCAGGGCCTGGACTTGGCTCTTCTCGTCCACGCATAACACGATGGCATGGTCCGGCGGATTCATGTACAGGCCGACGATATCGCGCACCTTTTCCACAAACTGCGGATCTTTGGAAAGCTTGAAGTTCTCCGACCGGTGGGGTTGCAAGCCGAAAGCCCGCCAGATTCGTGCGATGGCGGTCTGCGAAAGGCCGGATCTTTCCGCCATCAGACGCGTGCTCCAATGGGTGCTGTTGGCAGGCATCGTTTCCAGTGTCTGCGTCACCACTTCTTCCACCTTGGCGTCGGTAATGGAGCGTGGAGCACCCGGACGCGGTTCATCCAGCAGGCCCTCCAGACGCCTTACCAGAAACCGTTCCCGCCATTTCCCAACCGTCGCGCCCGTGATCTGCAATTTCTGGGCTACGGCTTGATTGCTCAGGCCGGCATCACAGCCCAACACAATGCGAGCACGCATTGCAATCGCTTGCGCCGACTTGGGCCGCCTGGCTAACATCTCCAGTTTCTCCCGCTCTTCCACGCTGACTTGAAGCGGTTTCTTCGGTCGTCCCGTGCGCATACGCAAGTATGCACCATCCCCATTACTTATTCAATGTATTTCTAACTCAGGACACTCTAGCGACGGATCGCGGAATTCGTGTCCTGGCGGTGGTGGACGCCTTTACCAGAGAAAACCTTTCCTTGGAAGTCGCTACGAGTATATCCAGCCATCGAGTGACGCGGTTGCTGGAGGAAGTGATCGAACAGCGGGGAAAGCCGGGAGCCATCCGCTGCGACAATGGTCCGGAGCTGACCAGCCGTCACTTCTTGAGCTGGTGCGAGGAGCGCAAGATTCAACGGATCCACATTCAGCCAGGCAGGCCCATGCAGAACGGGCACGTGGAGAGTTGCAACGGCCGCTTGCGGGACGAATGTTCGAACGCCAACTGGTTTCGCAATCTGGCGGACGCGCGGGCCAAGATCGCAGCCTGGCGAGACGAGTACAATGGCGAACGGTTCCACAGCAGCCGGGGCTACCGGACGCCCAACGAGTTCGCCGCGGTCCTGAAATCCTCAGTTATGACTGGTTGATAAAAGCGAGGCAGGTCAGCCGCGCCAGCCGCTTGATCTGAGTCCGCATGGTCAGATTCGAGCGCTATCAAGGACACTACCAAGCAGTAAGGCCCCGGAAGCAGCCTTTATAATAAAGCGTGTCCCAAGCTACCAACGCTTTCGTCGAACAGAACAAAACGCGCCTCCTGGATGAGCTGAAAACGTTCCTGAGGATTCCCAGCGTCAGTACGCTTCCCGAGCACTTCCCCGACGTACGCCGCGCGGCGGAGTTTGTGGCGGATAGCATGCGCGCTGCGGGCCTGGAAAACGTCGAGATCATACCGACCGCCAAGCACCCGCTTGTATACGCCGACTGGCTCCACGCCCCCGGCAAACCCACGGTGCTCTGTTACGGACATTACGATGTTCAGCCGCCCGATCCCTTGCACGAATGGATTTCCCCGCCCTTTGAACCCACCGTGCGCGACGGCAACATTTACGCCCGCGGCTCGGCCGACGACAAGGGACAGATGTACATGCACATCAAGGCCGTCGAAGCGCTGCTTGCCGTCAACGGCACGCTGCCGGTCAATTTGAAATTTCTGATTGAAGGCGAGGAAGAAGTCGGCGGGGAATCCGTGGCCAAGTTCGTTGCCGAGAACCCGGCCAAGTTGAAAGCCGACGTAGCACTGGTCTCCGACACCGAACTGTTCGCCGAGGGCCTGCCGACTCTGTGCATTGGATTGCGCGGCTTGATCTACACCGAAATCGAAGCCCGCGGCCCGTCACGCGATCTGCACTCCGGCATGTACGGCGGCGCGGCTCCCAACGCGGTGTTCGGCCTGATTGAACTGCTTTCAAAATTGAAGGACGCCGACGGCGTCATACAAATCCCCGGTATGTATGATGACGTGGAACCGCCCGCGCCGGCTGAAAAACACAGTTGGAGCATCCTGCCCTTCGATGAGAAGGAGTTCCTGAGCCATGAGGTCGGATCGACGCGGCTTACCGGCGAACCCGGTTACCCGGTGCTGGAGCGCGTGTGGGCGCGGCCCACGCTCGAAGTGCACGGCATCGCCGGCGGCTTCACCGGCGCGGGAGCGAAAACCGTGATCCCCGCGCGCGCCACCGCCAAGGTCAGCATGCGCATGGTGCCGAATCAGAATCCGGAAAAGATCGTCGCGGCTTACAAGAAGTTCGTGGCGGACCATACACCGGCCGGCATTGAAACTGAAGTGCGCGTACTGAGTTGGGGCCCCGCGGTCATGGTGAACCCGGATCATCCCGCGATCGGCGTCGCCGCCAAAGCCTTCGCGGACATCATGGGCAAAGAGACGGTTTTCATCCGCAGCGGCGGCTCCATCCCGATTGTGGGCGATTTCGCGAAGCATCTGGGTATCCCCACGATTCTGATGGGTTTCGGCTTGCCCGACGACGGACTGCACTCGCCCAATGAGAAGTACAAGATTGCCAATTACTACGCCGGCATCATGACCATCGCGCACTTTTTCGAACAATATGGAAAGTGACGAAGTCGAGCAGTAACGTGGCAATTCCTCCCGCCACGCCCACCCCTCCGGCCGCCACACCCGGCCCTCCGGCCATCAGCCAGAGTGAGAGCGTTGTACGCTCCGCGGGTGTGGTATCGATTGCGGTCTTCATGAGCCGCATCACGGGACTGCTGCGCGAAAGCATCATGGCCCATCTTTTTGGCGCCGGATTAATTTACGACGCCTTCATGCTGGGGTTCCGGATTCCGAACCTCACGCGCGATCTGTTTGCCGAGGGGGCCCTCTCCAGCGCCTTCATCCCCACCTTCACTGAGTACCTGGCCAACCGCGGCAAGGAAGAGGCCGCGCGTCTGGCGAATCTGGTGGCAACGGCATTGATCTTCGTCGTCGGCGCGGTGTGCGCGCTGGGAGTAATCTTCGCCCCGCAATTGGTGCGCCTCATGGCACCCGGGTATGCGGCTGTTCCCGGCAAATTCGAACTAGCCGTCACCATGACGCGGATGATGTTCCCGTTCCTGCTGCTGGTGGCCTTGGCCGCGCAGGCCATGGGCGTGTTGAACGCGTCGAACAAATTTGGCATCCCCGCGATGGCATCGACGTTTTTCAACATCGGCTCGGTGGGTTTCGGCGTCATCCTGGGAATCTGGCTGGGTCCATGGCTGGGCATTTCACGCATTGAAGGCATGGCGATTGGCGTGGTACTCGGCGGCGCGCTGCAGTTGGTGTGGCAGTTACCGGCTCTCTACCGGCTCGGATTCAAGTTCAAGGTCGCCTTCGATTGTAAGCACCCTGGCCTGGTGCGCATTTTCACGCTGATGGTTCCCGCCATCCTGGGCAACGCCGCGGTACAGATCAACGTGATGGTGAACACGAATTTCGCCTCCTCCATTTCCGATCCCGTACGGGGGCTGGATGGTCCGGTGAGTTGGCTTGGTTACGCGTTCCGCTTCATGCAGCTTCCCTTGGGATTGTTCGGCGTAGCGATGGCGTCCGCCACATTGCCATCCATCTCCCGCAGCGCCGCCGCCGGCAACATGGACGAGTTCCGCCGCACGCTTTCCAAGTCGCTCGGCATGGTGTTTTTGTTGACTGTGCCGTCTTCGGCCGGTCTGGCCGTGTTAGGAAAATCGATCATCGGAGGCATCTACCAGGGCGGCCGCTTCCAGCTTTACGACACGCAGCAGACGGCCTTCGCGCTTTCGTTCTATTCGATCGGGCTGGCCGGGTACGCGGCGCTCAAGGTACTCAATCCAGCCTACTACGCGCTGGGGGACTCGCGGACGCCGATGCTGGTGAGCCTGGCTTCTATCCTGCTCAACTTCGCCACCGCCGGATTCATGATTCGCGTCATGGGATTGGGCCACGCGGGCCTGGCTCTCTCTACTTCAGTGGTGGCTTTATTCGGCTTCCTCGTGTTGTTCGAAATTCTGCGCCGCCGCATCGGCGGAGTTTATGGCCGCGAACTGGCCACGGGCATCGGAAAGGTGATTGCGGCGTCTCTGGCTATGGCCGCCGTGACGGCACTTTCCAGTCACGCGATGGAACAGTGGCTGGGCGTTTCCCGCTCGGCCCGGCTCGCCGACCTGGCGGTCTCCATTCCCCTGGGATTGCTGGTGTTCTACGGCGCGTGCCGCGCGCTGGGAATCCACGAGATCGACTTGGCGATTCGATCGTTCACCGGACCGGTGCAGCGGCGCTTACAGAGGTTATAAGCGAAGCAGCTTGGCCAGATCGGACGCCGGCGTCCGCTGCCCAATGTAGAAAGTTCCGAACTGCGCGTAAATCGCGCTGACTTCGTCAAAGCGCATTTCGTAGATCAAGCGCTTGAAGACCAGCGGATCTTCGGCGAACAGATCCACGCCCCATTCCCAATCGTCGAACCCGATCGAACCCGAGATAATCTGCTTGACCGAACCGGCGTAACGTCTTCCAATGGCCCCGTGGTCGCCCATCATGCGTTGACGTTCGGCCAGCGGCACCTGGTACCAATTCTGATGTTCTCCGCGGCGGCGATCCATCGGATAAAAGCAAATATAGGGATGCCCGGGCATTTCCGGAAACAGGCGCGGATGCATGGCCTCCCGCTGCCGCTTCAAAGTTTCCTCGATTTCCGCATTCCATTCCGGAGTATGTGCCTCCACGCCACGCTCGGCCAGCGAGCCGTAGACTTTCGCGGTCGATTCATACAACCCCAGCTCCACAACCGACAAATAAGACGTCGTCTGCTCCAGGTAATCCCACAGCGCCAGGTGCCGGAGTTCTCGCTGGACGTCACCCAACTGGTCGAAGTTCTGCCGGAAATGAACCAGCATCAGGTCGCCCTTATGGCCCAACAGGGAGAATGAAGCGCTCCCTTGGCCCTCCATATTTGTCAATGCCTGCACGGCCTGAGAAAGGATCTCTTCACGCCGGGCGGTCGTCAACGCGCGCCATTCCGGCCAGCGTATCCGCAGCATCTGGTGCAGCATGCTCGCGCCCTCCAGTGTCAGCGGCACGGGAGGAATATTATCGAAGTGGTGCATCGTTTTAAGAATCGCACGATTCGCGCATGCTAAGATAATGGGTCCATGCACCCGGATACCCATCTGGTGACTCAGCTCCAGTCGCTGGATCAGCGGATTGCAACACTCGAAAAAGAAGTCGCCGCGCTTCCCAAACATATCGCCACCATCGAGAAGACGCTGGAGTCTCACCAGCGCCGTCTGGAGGCAGACCGCGCCGCTCTGGCCGCCAACCTGAGAGACCGCAAGAAACTGGAAGGCGATATCCAGATGCACGAGCAGAAGATATCCAAGCTCAGGGATCAGATGCTGCAGGCCAAGACCAATGAGCAGTACCGCGCCTTCCAGCACGAAATCGAATATCTCGAAAAAGAAATCCGCACGGCCGAAGACCGCATTCTCGAATTGATGGCGGAATCCGAACCTCTGGACGCCGCCGTCCGCACGGCCGAAGTGGCGCTGAAGGAAGAGAAGCAGGCTGTCGAAGGCGAGCAGAAACGCGCCCGCGAGCGCACCGCCGCCGATCAGGCTCAGATCCAGCAGCTAAGCGGCGAGCGTAGCGAAACAGCCAAGAAAATGCCCGCCGACACGCTTGCCACCTACGAGCGCATCCGCAAGAAATGGAACGGACTGGCGATTGCCGAAGCCACCTCGGGCCGTTGCGCGGCGTGCCAGATCATGCTGCGCCCCCAATACTTCCAGGACCTCAAGAGAGGCGAGCGCCTGCTGACCTGCGAAAGCTGCGGCAGGATTCTGATCTACAACCCGCCGGTCAGTTTCGACGGCGCCGTCAGTGGCGTGAACGCGTAGGCGGGCCGCCTAGCGGATCACGTTGAGCAGTTCGCGTTCGGCCACGACGGCCTTTTCCACGCGTTTCGGCACTTGCAGTTCCGGCATGGGACGCCCCTGAAACAGCTTCCGGCAGGGTACCGCCAGCCAGCGCGCCCAATTGTTGGCCCGGTTGCGGCGCGCGCTGTCGGTGGCGATTCCGGTGCTCGCGTACATCTGCCGATAGAGCTTCGAGATGAAGATAAATATCAGGCGCGCCTTCAAATTCGGAGTACACCCCGCGCGTTTCCAAACCGCGGCAAAGCTATAGAACCGGTCCCAGACGCCCTGGGTTCTGGCCCGCAATTCTTCCGAGCTCATAGTCGGATGCGGCATGAACATCTTGGGGCGCTGCTCGGCCGGGATCAGCCAGTAGCGATTGATGGGAGTGCCTTCCACTTTCGGAATGTCGTCTCCGAATGCTTTCTCCCAGCGTTCGAAGTCCACGGTTCCGGCAAACGGCGTCAACATCACGAACTGCGCGAACGTCAATCCGGACTTGTGAGCCAGTTCCAAGGTCGCGTCAAACGTGCCCTCGCGATCCGTCGACAATCCAAAAATGAAGGATCCCAACACGTGTACGCCGTGGCGCCGGAATTCCTTGAGTTGCTCGACCAGCTTATCGCCGGAGCAATTGAAGTCCTTGAACACCTCTTTCAAACCTTCCGGTGTGACGGCTTCCACTCCCACCAAAGCGCCGCGGATCCTGGCCTTCCGCATGGCATCCAGGAACTTGCCGTCTTCGGCGGACTCCATCGTGATCTGCGTGAAGAACGTCATGTCGCTCGGCAATTCAGCCAGACGGCTCATCAGCTCAAATCGTTCTTCGCGAATCGCGCGCAGTTCCTCGACTTTATGCTGATTCCCTTGGCGCTCGGCGTTCTTGATGTCGGTCAGCGAAACCGGATAGAAGTTATCGTCAGCCAGCGCGATGAAACGGAACCCCTTGCGGCGGAGAGCCACAATCTCCTCGATCACAACGTCAGAAGAGCGCTGCCTAGGCTTCTGCCCGTCCGTGCGCCACACCGAGCAAAACGAGCAATGCTTGGAGCAACCGCGCACGGTTTGCACCGAGGCCCACATGTAGCGGTCCGGCGGCAGCAGGTCCCAACGTGCGGCCTTGAACTCGTCCGGCCCCACGCGCCCACCTTCATAAATCGGCTTCAGCTCATTACGGGCGCAGTCCCGCAAGGCTTCGCCCCACGCGAGATCGCCATCGCCTTTCACCACGGCGTGCCCCTGTCCCAAGTCCAGGGCTTCTTCCGGATAGAGCGTCGCGTGAATGCCGCCAAATACAACGTAGGCGCCCCGTTCCCGCGCTAACCTTCCCACCGCATACCCGCGTAGTGCGTTACCGGTATGGATGCCGATACCCACTACATCGCCCGCGGCAATGCGCTCCGGATTCAGGCTTTCCAGCGTCTCATCGCAAATCTCCGGATCGCCAAAGCTCTCCGGTGTTGCAGTCGCCAGAACAAACAGCCAGCGCGGCGTGATCACGGCCGTTCCAAAGGCGGTGTCGCTTGGATTTACAAGATGTATTTTCAATCGATCCCTTTCACGTTAAAAGCGGAAAGCTGGCTACCTTATGAAGATCATCGGCAGCCTCGGAAGATGAAGAGGAGAGGCAAGGTCCGGGTGACCAACGTACAAGTCTACCATTAAAGTTTATTAGCCTGAAGGCCGCCGCCCCCGGCAGGGTACGGCTATTCGGGTTCTTGCGGCAGGTCCTCGGCGCGATTCTCAAAGCGCGTGAACTGCCCCAAAAAACGTAGAGGCACGGTGCCAATCGGGCCGTTGCGCTGCTTGGCGATGATCAGATCGGCAAGCCCGCGTATGTCTTCGCGATCCCGTTTGTATACTTCTTCACGGAAGATGAACGCCACCAGATCCGCGTCCTGTTCGATCGAGCCCGAGTCGCGCAGATCGCTCAACTGCGGTTTGTGATCGCCCACGCGCATCTCCGAAGCGCGGCTCAACTGCGAGAGCACCAGGAACGGCACGTCCAAATCCTTGGCCATCAGCTTGAGCCCCCGCGAGATGGCGCTCACTTCCTGGTTCCGGTTCTCCGTGCGTCCGCGGCTGCTCATCAGTTGCAGATAGTCGATCACCACCAGGCTGAGCCCTCGCTCGGCCTTCATGCGCCGCAGCTTGGAGTGTATGTCCATCAAATGGACGCCGGCCGTGTCATCCAGATACAGCGGGGACTCCGTCAGATCCGACAACGCCACCTGCAGTTTCCGCCGCTCTTCGCTATTCAGATATCCGGCGCGGAACTTGTGCTGGTCCACGCGGGCGCCGGCACATAGCAAGCGGGTCAGCAAGCTCGCCGACGACATTTCGAGCGAGAATACAGCGACCGGCTTGCGCAGCAGCGGATGGGTGGCCACATGCTGGGCGATGTTGAGCGCCAGTGCAGTTTTTCCCATGGAAGGCCGCGCGGCCAGGATGATGAGTTCCCCACCGTGCATTCCGCCCGTCATTTCATCGAACTTGGTGAAGCCCGTGCTTAGGCCGCTGACGCGCCGGCTCGGGTCCAGGAACGCGCTCACGCCGCCGGGAAATTTACTGATCACCTCTGAAGGTGTTTCCAGCCGCTCGCCGGCCCGCGCTTCTCCCAGCTTCAGCAGCGTTTCTTCCGCGCTTGCCAGGATCTCGTCGGGCTCCTCTTCGCCGATAAAGCACCGGTCGATGACCTTCTGCGCGCTGAAAATCAATTTGCGCAGCGTCGCCTTGTCCTTGACGATGCGGATGTAGCTATCCAGATTCGCCAGGGACGGCATACCTTCGTCGAGGGAAGCCAGGTACGAGAATCCGTCGATCGATTCGAGCTGCCCCTGCTTCATCAGCTCATTGGCAATAGTGAGACGGTCGATCTTTTCACCGCGCGCGTACAGGTCCTTCATGCGCGCGAAAATGCGGCGATGCTTTTCGAGGCTGAAATCCTCGGGCTCGATGGCGCCCGCAACCTGAAAATAGACGTCCTGATTCAGCAACACCGAACCGAGCACGAAACGCTCGGCATCGACGTTTGCCGGTAGGCCTTTTTCGAAGGTGAGATCCGTGGGGGTCATAGCGGCGGGAGAACCTCTTACTACGATACGGGCTAAAGTTCAGTGCGCTACCGAATACTTTCGCCATTGCGTTATAACGGGTTACTGCTTGGAAAATGCCGTGGACAAGCTGTGGAAAGCCGGGCGCGGCCAAGTCATTTGCCGTGAACGGCTCAGACCCACATTTCCACAGCGTGGCGGTTTACGCGATTACTTCTTCGCGTCGCCCGCGGCAGCCGGCGCAGCCGGAGCGTCCGCCGGCAGCACCACGGCGGTGATGATGCGGTCCAGATTCGGGAAGCTCTTGTCGAGATACGCCTTGCCGAATGCCGTGATGCGGCCCTGATCGGGAGACTCGCCGTAGCCGGAAAAGAACTTGTCGGCTACTTCCAGGCCCTCCGTGACCACGCCAAACGGCGAAAACCCTTGCGTGTCCAGGCCGACGTTGTCTCCGTAATTTATGAATATCTGCGTGGTTCGCGTATTCGGACCCGCCGTGGCAAACGTCAACGTTCCGCGCTTGTTCGACTGCGTCACGCGGTCATCAATGATATAGGCGTGATCCCACGCAGCGCCGACTTCGGGCCGCGCTGGAATACCGAACTGCGCCACGAACCGCGGCAGCACGCGAAAGAAGGCAGCGTCTTTGTAGAAGCCACCTCGCACCAGGTTGTAGAAGCGGTCCGCGCCCAGCGGCGCCCAGGCGCGCGTCACGTCAACCATGATGTCGCCCTTGGTGGTGGTGAACTTCACTTTATAAGTCTCCGGAGCCTTGGCCCGCAACGTCGCCGGCTTCAGCAGGTCCGGCGCCGCCGGTGCGGAAGCAGCTTTCTTTGCCGCCGGTGCGGGGGCTTTCGCCGCCGCTGGTACCGGAGCCTTCTTGGTGGCATCGCCCGCTTTCGTCTGCGCCAGCGCGATTCCGCAGGTCACAAGCCCGCAAACCGTCAATGTGGTGATCAGGGTTTTCATAGGGATTTTCTTCACTCAGGATATCAAAACGATCTGCTTCTGCACTTCCCCGGTCACCGTCGCCTCACCGTCGCCGACGAACACATCCACTTCGGAGCGAATCCCAAACTCCGGCAGATAGATCCCCGGCTCAATAGAAAAACAGGTCCACGGAATCACGCGCCGTTCATCGTGCGTCTCCAGGTTGTCCATGTTGGCGCCGGACCCGTGGACTTCCGTCCCGATCGAATGCCCCGTGCGGTGGAAGAAATATTCGGCGAATCCATGCTCCCGGATATGCGACCGCGCCGCGTCATCCACCTCGTAGCCTCTCAACTCTTGCTTGGCGCTCACGGCGTCCTGCACCTTTTTGATCGCGCGGTCCCGGGCATCGCGCACGACTTCGAACACATGCTGGTAGCGATCCGGTGGCCGCTCTCCGCAGTAACCTACCCAGGTGATGTCGTAGTACACCGCTTCAGGCCGGTCGAGTTTGGCCCACATGTCCATCAGGATCGTGTCGCCTCTCTTGATTTCGGCGCATGCATCCTGCTTGGGATCGTAGTGGGGATTCGACGCGTTCGCGTTCACCGCAACGTCCGGACCGTGATCGGTAAACAATCCTTCCTCACGGAACCGCGCCAGGATGAACTGCTGTATCTCCCACTCGGTAACACGTTCGGCGGCCCGTAGCTTCACGCCCACGCGTTCGAAAGCTGCTCCCCGGATATCGTCGATCTTGCGCGCGGCTTCCAGGTGCATCTCTAGTTGCTCGCGCGTCCATCGCGATTCGAAATATTGCACGAGATTCGCCGAACTCGCGACTTCCACTCCCAACCCGCGCACCAGTTCAACCGTGCCCGCGTCCACCATCGCGACATAGGGAACGGCGCAGTCCGGAGAATACTGCATGGCTACGCGCCGCGCGCCGCCGAGCAGCCCTCTGAGCCCGTCCACCAGCGTGCTCCAACCCGCGTACAATAACTTACTCCCCGGCAGCGGCGCCAGCGTCTCTGCCTCGATCTTATGCGCCAATCCGCGGGGTTCTCCCTGCGCCGGAACAAAATAAAACCAGCGCCGCGTCACCATGGAACCGGGAGTGAATTGAAGAATGCGATAGGCCAGCGGGTCCCGGCGATGATGATCGAAAAACAACCATCCGTCGAGCCCCTCCGCGCGTATGGCGGCCTGCATTTCTTCGAGTCGCATATGCCTTACGCCAGTGTAAGGGTTCAGATGCCGCTGCGAAAACTGCGCCGCAGGCCGTCGTTCAGCGGCACATCGTAACCGATCAGGCAGAATTGGTCGAGAGCGAACAGCACGACGCTCTCCAACCGCTTTCCTTTTGCCGCCAGCGTTTCCTTGAGCCACGCCGTCGTCGCATCGCCGATGCCCACCAAATGTGCCCGTTGACTGGCTTCGAATCCCAGGCTCGTGCCGTATTCAAGTGTCTCCCAGCACTTATCTAGATTACGCCCCAGCGTGAAGCCGAACGACTCGGTTTTCAGGCACGTCAAGGAAGAGGGCGTCCAGGCGGTCACCGGATAATTGATCGCGAGATTGAACGCCGTTTGGTTTACATCCGTGGGATACAACACTTCAAACCGGCAGTCAGGATAGCTGGCCCGCACGTGGTTCATGATCGCCGTTGTGAAATTTCCGATCACTGTAGGCAAGTATGCGACTTCATCGGGATAATTCTCCGGGTCCACCGTGTGTTGCAGGATCACCGCCATCGGGTGCCCGTATTGGGCTTCAAACTGACTCTGGTTCCACGCGTCGTAAAACGGCATGCCTGAATAGTTCAGCCCGAGCCCATCGCTGTTGAAATACCACCACTGTACTTCACCGAATTGAAGATAGGGCGTCAGTCCAGCCGCGGCGTGAATGTCCGCCGCATCGGCGTAAACCTGCTGCCAGAACGCCAGACTCGTGGGTGAGAAGTTGGTTTGCAGCGCGGGCGTCGGCAGAAGCACCGGATCACCCGCCGGACCCACTTGCGCGATACCCGCCTCCGGCGAAGGATCTCCGTGCTGCAACTCCAAGCTGAAGGCCGACGCTACGTCGATGCCGTAACCGCTCAACGCCACGTAATAGGCCTTGGTCCAGTCTCGCATCGCACGGTTCAGCCGCGGCACCGCCGTGAGGTCCGTGCGCCAGTCGCCATTCACGCCGCCGCTAAAGCCGGCAACCGATGCTGTGAACCCGCTGCCCGTCGTGGATGCGCTCAGCGTAATCGCGTTTCCCGCCTCCCCCATGGAGCGTGAGGTAATCGTCAGCACGCCGCCTGCCGCGCTAGCCCAGACACCCGTGTAGCCGCGATTAATCTCCTGCGCGAATACCCTGGCGATCGTCGCTCCGGTGTCGCCAACATGGATCAACTTCTGCAACGTGGTTGCTCCATCCAGCACCAGCGTCACGTATTCACTGGGGGTAGGCGTTCCACTGAACATCACGGTGGCTGAAGCGTAGTGATGCCCGGTACGTACCAGTTCGTAGAACCATAATGCGCCTACGTAGTTATTCGCCCTCCCCGTAAATCCCATCGACTGCATCATCCACGCCGTCCGTTCCGGAGCAATCGAAAGCGAATGCAGCGTGTCCCAGTCCGTGGCCAGAGTGATCGCCGGTTCCGCGTCAATAACTGGCAACTCACTCACGGGCGACGCGAGTTCCAGGAAATCGAAATAACAGACGGTTCCCGCAGTCCCCGCATGCGCGATCACTACCGTATGCGCGCCAGCGCCGAACTGGCCGGCGGGATAGCGGAAGAGCGCATCCTCACCGCCGAGGAGTGTGTCCACCATCTGCGATGTCTGGCCGTCCACGGTGATGGAAACCGCCGCGCCGTTATCCGTGTAGCGCAGCCCAACATAGAGCGTGTGATCGCCCGCCGCCGAATACGTTGCCGTGACCGATGCCCCAGGCGTGGTGGTACGGTGAATCCGTCCGCCCGAATAGTTCCCGCGCGCTTCCGGCCAGTCACCGCCGTAAACCAGCGACGCATCGTGATCTTCGATTCGGCGGCTCCCCGGCCCCGCGAACGAATATGTCCGATTCGTGCCGGTCACCGCCCAGTTGCTCACCACCACGCGGAACTCGCTCCGCGCAAACGCTTCGGCCTGCAAATCCGCCGCATACGTCCACCGCATCTTGCGAATCCGGTGCGTGGGAATGATGGAGAGCGGACCGTTAAGATCCGGAGTCGTCGTACCCTGGAGGGCACCGAAGTTCAACGTCACCCTCCACTTGGTTGGCGACGTACCATTCGCGAACGTCTTTGCTGCAACGTCCCAGTTCGCCGAGCCCGTCGTGTATGTATACACGCCGAAACGATTCCCATTCGCGCCCGCCGTACTCGCCGCAACTGAGGTTCCACCGGTGTAGTACAGCCGGATTGTGGTCCCCGTCACCGTCGCCTTCAACAGCGCCGAAAAAGCATTCACGCTATCAGTAATTGCTTGCGCCGCACTCACGAGCGAATCTCCGCTCAGCATCTGATAGGTGTGATGCTCGGTGAGGAACGCCAGGCCTACATAATCGCCGCCTGTCACCGTTCCCGAAAGTGTCAAGTCGGCGTACGCGCATTGATACGACCCTTCGATCGCCTCCGCATGGCTCGTCAGCGGCACGTAGTAGATGGTTTCCGTGCCCCCGTCCGGCGTCGCCCACACGCGCAGACTCGGCCAGTCCACCGTCGCGTAGAGAATCGAGTCCAGCGGAATGCAGTTCTCCCGCGTCTCTTCGTAACTCAGTGTGAGTCCGCTTAGATCCCCATCGGGAAGACTGCGGAACAGCGGATGTTCATAGACGTTGTCTCGGTTCCATTCGATGACCGCCCAGTCGAACTGTTGCCGCCATGTACCCGAAACAGTATACCCGCTCGCCGAGCAGTTGCTCAGCGCCGCCACGGCGGAGTGCTGGAAGAAGTAGCACTGCAAATCCCGGTCCGGGGTGAGCTTGTCCATTCTGGCCTCCGTCTTCTACAGCCGGATCGTGACCGTTAGATCGCGGCCCGGCAGGGTGTTGGCCGCCATTGGCACGCTCACGATGTCCAGATGAATCTGTGAATTCACGGACAGAGGCGGCAACCCAGCGCCGCTGATTGTGTTCGATACCGTCTCTCCGGCGGCGATGGTCAGCGTGCCGTACATCGCCGCTTCGTGGCGCACCGATAACTGCACATCTCCTCCGCTCGGCGCCTCGCGGACCGTCGCGAAGATATCCCGGACCGCCAGCGTGTCTTCCATCACGAACGGCGGCGTGGCATCCGTTTTGACCGCCAGATAACCTTCCACTTGCAGCGCAATCTGCCCTCCGGAGAGCGTTCGCAATCCGTGCTCGGGCGTTGCCGCAAACGACAGATGCTTCACCGGACTCGTCCCGTGGATGTTCGTCACCAGAAATTCCGACGCGGCAATTCTTACGTCGGGAAGGAAGATCGAATACGTGTAGCTGTCACTCGCGGGACTCCCGAAGAACCCGCGCACGAACGGCGCCACCACCGTCTTGCGATCCAATATGTACACGGCTGCGCCGGTGTCGTGCGCGGTCACGGTACTCTCGTGCCCGCCGCGCGTCACTTCCAACTGCAGCCCACTGCTCTGAACACTGACAACCTGCAACAATTCCTCGTCGATTTGCAGAAAGTCATTCTCTTGTGCTGCGCTCGCCGCGCTCAACGTGATGACCGTATCCTCCGCTGTTGCTGCGCCCCCCAGTGCCACCTGCGATGGATTGTTCAACTCGTTCCAGTAGAACAATGTCAGAGTTCCGGCGGAGATCGTATGCGTATTCGTCAAGCCCGGAAACGTAATCCCCGCGAGTTCCACCGTACCCTGCGCCGTCGGTGTCAGCGAATACTCCGGCAGTGGTGGAAACCCCGGATCCGTCCCTCCCTCGGCGCCGCTCCCCACCTGCCACCGCGTGAGGGGATTCAGCTCATAGTGGCTCTCCTGGTCCTGTGCGTTCGCTGAGCGCCCGGAGATCTCCACCGTCTGCCCACCCCAGTTCGGAACTTGAATCTGCAGCGGACTGCTCGCGCCGACCGCGCCAAAGTTCCATGCCGAGTCCGCCACTGTGAAGTAACTTGTGGTGTCGGGAATCACTGTCCATGGCGGAGAGACCATCAATGTCGTCGCGTCGTTCCCAGTAGCAACACGTTCCTGCGTCGCACCCGCGCCTCTGCTGATCCGTACCGCCTTGCCCTTGAATTCGTCCGCGACGGCGCCCAAAACGTCGCTGCCGATGGTGGTTGCGCTCGCAATCGTTGCGCCGATTTCCGGGTACAACTCCCTGCGCCAGTAAAAATTGGCGTGATCGTAGTTCCCATCCGGCGGGCCCATCAGAATCGCCGCCGCCCCAGAGTCCGTATATGTGGACCCCACAACCACATTCTCCGCAATCCGCAGCATCTGGCTCGGATTCGGCCCGCGATAAACGTGAAACGCCGCCGTCCCGGCGGAGAAACTGAGTCCGCTTAACGTCACGGTATTCGTATTGGTTCCGGCCGGGATCTTCGCCCTCACCACGAATGACAATCCGCTCTCCGCGCCGCCGCTATCCACTCCAGTAACCGCGTAGTATAAATTTTGGTCTCCCGCTAGGGTCCCGCCCGTGGATTGAATCGTCGGGCTGAGGTTCAAAATCGGAATTGCCGCCGCCGTCGCAGCTGGCCTTGCCGGTGGCACGAACTCTACGGAAAGCCCCACAGCCGTTCCAGCGGCCCCCTCGATCAGCGACTCCGTGATGCCGAACTGCTCAATCCCGTTCTCGTCGATAAGACTTCCCACCAGTGGCTTCGGGATCCCTGCATCCGTGCCATCCGGCCGCCGCCCGCCCATCGCGCTCGCGCTTCCTGTTGTATACCAGAAGTCGTCGTGCCATTGCGCCGTCACAGCCACGGTCTCATAGCCCTTACTAGGAGCGAGTTTCATGACACGGAACGGCTTCCGGATCAGACCCTCCTTCAAGTACGTAACCGTGATCAGGTCTCCGGGACTGAGCCCCACTCCCCGCACGGATGTTTCGAAATCAATGAACGTGTATCCGCGAATCGTCTTATCCAGTTGCAGCCGTAACATTCGCGTCGCCTGGTCGAAGTTCGGCAACCCCAGTGCCGCGAATCCAGCCGTCACTTCCCGCGCTGTCAGCAACGAGTCATCCACATCCACTAAGGCCAGACTGTCTTGTTGGAACTCGTTAAACTCGTCTTGAAACTCGACTGCCAGACGGTTCGGCGTATCCGCTGCGCTGCGGGACCATAGTCGGACCGCCGGCGATCCATCCGGCCTGCGCAACAACCCCGAAAACGCCGCCGAGCCATCGCTGAATTCGTACGCCGGCCATCCACCATCCAGCGTTTCGCTACTGTTGCTGCCGGCGGGTTTCACTGGCTGCTGCACGGCCATCGTATGCTCAATGCGCAGCCGCAACCTGCCATCACCGCCGAAACTCAGCAACAGGGATGATCCATTGCGAATTCCATGAATCAACTCGGCGGCGCTTCTCCGGTTCTGAATCGCCAGGTTGCACTGGAACCTCGCGATCGCAGCCGCGTTTCCGTAGAGATCCGCCGTCTCGATCAACTCATCGCAAAATACCGCCGTTGCCGCGAAGCTCGCTACATCGATTTCCGCCGGCATCCATCCACTGCGCCGCAGGACATCCAGCAACACCCACGCCGGATTGTTGGTGAATGCCTCCCCCAGCGAAGCACCGGCTGTATCGAACCGCTCCAGCCGCAAACCGTTCAGCAAAACTTCCACCTTCGCCAGCGACTGCCCGCTGCTGATCTGATTCGGAACCACTACGCTCAGCACGGCCATGCTTCCGTATGGATCCCCCAGCGGGTTTCCCGAACCATCTACGAAGTCCTGATTGAACGCGCCGGTCCTGGTCCCCTTCGTGACCACATTGAACCATCCCGTCGCCGTCATGTTCGCCCCGGCCCGCCCCTCTGGAATCTCGATGCCGTTGACGACCACCTTTACAACGCCTTCAATTTCTCCCATTCCCAGCAGCACTTCCATGTGCGTCAGGTTGCCGTCGTTACGGGCGAAGATCACCGGCGGCTTGCACCATGCCGTCCCGTAGACCAGCGGAACGAAATCGTTGTACCGCGCGCTATTGGCGAGAACCGGGGAGAGATGCGTGCCCTTTTCGCCGTAACTTCGTACCTCAATCTGCGCCGGCATGAACTCCACGCCGCCAAACCTCCGCGTCGCCGCTCCCGCATGGTCGGTATCGAACATCCCCCTGGCCACGCAGGAGTTCCGCGTGTAGTCGCAACTGGTGTAGGGCGAGGAACCGTTGAGATTGCCAACCCCGCCGGCCTGATCCGCCGAATACCCGCATCGCGCTAGCGCCGAGTATTTCCCGCCCACCCCGCCGTTCAAGGCTTCATTGCGTTGGCCCGCCGTTGCCGGAAACAGCCACGGGCATCGCCGCTCAATCCGCGCTTCCGGCAACACGATGCGTTGTAAGTTCAGGCGATTCGTGAAACTAAGCCGCAGTGCCGTTTCCGAAATTTCTTCCGGAGGATTCGCCACGCCGCGGAAAATCACGCGTGTTTCCGACTCCACCGTACCGGCTGTCAAATCGAAAAACACAAACTGAACCGTCAGCCGTGCGCCTTTGAAACCACTCTCTCGTTCGATTTGTGAAAACCGTGAATCCGCGTTCGCCAGTGTCACTGCGATTTTCTGCGGCGCATCCAACCCGCCATCCGAGAACGCTTGCAGCGTGAAGAGGTTATGTTGCAGCAGACGCGCCGAGTAGCTATGACCTCCCACCGTGACCGTGTGCGTGCTCCAGCGCTCCACCACTCCCGTGCTCAACACGCAGTCGAACAGGAATAGCGGAGTCGGCGGCGTCTCCTGCTCTTTTAGTTGATCGATGGTTGGCATGCCTTAGCTTTCCGTATTGACGATTCGTATAACCGCGTCGTGCACATCCGTACCCTGCGCCGTCACAGTCAGATGGTCTGTATCGAAACGTGCTCGTGCATACACGCCGCCACGCGCGCCTGTCGGCTTGTAGTCTGACGGCCCAAGTTGCGCTTCCACTTGCATGCCAAACAGGTCCACCGACTCGGCAGCGTTGAGGTGCGCGCCGAAAGTTACTGTCTCCGCCCCCGGTTGCTCGGGATTCACCGTCACGAATATCCTCCGCCATTGCCCGGTAACCCCGGAGCTCTTGCTCACGCCCGCGATTGCCAGCGCCAATTGCGATCCGGTTCCGCTCCGCGCCCATGCGCTCAAGCAGTACTGATAATTCCCCGGCACGGACAACGTCTGTTCCACCGCCGCGCCCGCCTGGCCGGTATTGACCACCCTGGTCGCGCGCGCCCCCCCAAACGGATCCGCCACCCCGGCTGTCAGTTGCAGCAACGGCCCCTTCGTCCATGCGGCGTCCGTCAACGTTTCACTCTGCGCCAGTAGATTTCCTGCTGGATCCAGAAACGTAAAAGTTCCCCACCTTCCGGAAGTCTGTTGGTACAATGCCTCGATCGCATCCCACTCGGCCCTCGTCAACCCTCTGGCCCGCAGCTCCCATGCCGTAAGTGCTGCATCCGGATCCGCGGCTAAATCTCTACGCCCATCCCCCAGAACATTTTCCGCGGACCGCGTAATCACCCGCTTGGTTACCGGATAGAGCGCCGAGGCCGCCGTCGACAATTGTGGAAATACCAGCATCCTAGCCCCGGTTCTCCCGCACCGTCACTGACGTTCTCCCGCGCGCTTCGCCGCCGAATTCCGCATCCAGTGAATCGCCGTCAAAGCTGCAATTTGGATATACCGTCCCCTCCCACGGGTCGGTAAACGAAAACGTCCCTGCCCGTCCGCCTTGCGCCGCGAAGAACGAGGCGATTTGCGTGAGTTCCGCCTCATCCAGAAGCGTGAGACGAATTGTCCACTTCCGCAGCGGCGCGCCATGGCCGCGAAATCTCTGCTCGCGTCCGTCAATAAACCTCAGCACTTGCGTCGAATACTGCCGTGTGCGCGCCGACGGATATTGCGCCACCGCACCTGTCTTGAGCGTAGGAAAACTCGGCATGCTAAACCTCCCGGATCACGTCGTTCAGCACGCTGGTCTCCAGCATCGCCTGCCGCACCGCAAGCGCGATGTCTTGACTGCGATCCATGAAAGAGCGGCTGTCCATCGCCTGCACCTGGATTGTGATCTGCGGCGCCGCGGACGTCACGGCGCGCGGGGAATTGCCCTGCGCTGCATCCACGGCAAAGGCTGCGCCGCCAGCCATGTCGCTGAAGCCTGCGTTCACGTGAACCGGCGCGGGCCTTGCGAAAGGAACCACGGGCGGCGGCCCACTCACGCTGTCCCCTCCTCCAAACAACCCGAACAATCCCGAAATCAGGGGCGACAAACCAAGTCCACCACCCAGCGCGCTTCCGGCGGTATCGAGAACTCCGCCGCGGCCACCGGCGCTTCCTGAACTCATTGGCGCCGCCAACATCACCGTTTGCTGCACGGCGTCATGGATGCTGCGCAATTGTTCCAAGTTCCTGCCGATGGTCACCAGTTCTTCTACCGCTGACCTGTCTTGCCCCAATCCGCTCGCGCGCAGCAAAGCCATCAGACTATTCGAAGGATCACTGGCCATGTTCTGTCTCCCGCCACTCTTTCTCCAGCACTAACAGTGCGTCTGCTTGCCTGGCCGGCATCTCCGAGACGCCACCGCCGCCGGTGAGCTTCCAGGCGAAGTATCCCTCCACGCATTCACTGCTCCATGGAGTCACCAGCGAAACCGGACACTCCTCCGCCCCCGCCCGTCCTCGCGCCCACACGATTCGGCGCGGTCCCCGCTCTTGTTCCGGAAGCCAGCCACACCGCCGCGCGGCCTCCAGTCCCTGCCGTCGGCACTGCTCGCATTTCCACCCGGCCCGGTCTTCACTTAGAAAATGGAATGCGACGATTAGTTTTTTCGTTCGTCCTCGCTGAGCCCGCACTCGGCTTTCACTTTATTCAGGATCTCCAGCGTTAGGCAGCGTAAATCAATAACCTTTACATCTAACGGTTGTGCTTGGATGGATCGTGTAGTTCCATTCGCCATGAAATGTGTCGGGCTTCAGATGGACATGGGCAAACTCTTCATCCGTGATTTTGCGCCCAACGGGGTACTTGCGGT